>NZ_JBHJUW010000004.1:0-140439 GCF_042268205.1 Streptomyces sp. NPDC056160 | reverse complement strand
ACCCCGCACAGGGGGTGCCGCCCTTCGGCGCAGCTCCGCACGGACCGCGGCAGTGGCCGCGGACGCGGGACAGTGGTCTACGAGGCCGAGCCGCCCGAGTTCACCGCGTCACCGGCGCCGGTGCCGGCACCCGACTCACCGGTCGAGTTCGAGCCGGTCGACGTGCCGCTGTTCTGGCCCTGGGGGCTCTCCGACGTCTTGGGGGACTTCGGGGACTCCTGGGAGCCGTGGGAGCCCTGGGAGTTCTTGGAGCCCTGGGAGGTCTTGGAGTTCGGCGTGCCCGGCTTGCCGGAGCCGGACGGGCTCGGGCCGCCCGGGGCCCCCGGCGCGGCCGGGATGCTGCTCGGGCCCCACTTGTCGAAGTAGCTGGTGGCCGGCACGACGAAGGCCCGCAGGCTCACGTCCCCGGCCTTGCTGAAGCTGAAGGTGACCTTCTGCGCGTTGCCGTCCTTGACTCCCGGGCCGGGGTTGGCCAGCGCGGCGGACGCGTTGCCCTTGCCGCCGACGACGACCGAGCCGTGCGCCGGGACGGTGAGCTTGCCCTTGCCCTGCGCGGGGGTGATCTGCGCGGTGCCGTCGCCGTCGACGCGGATGGCGTCCAGCGTCTGGGGGGCGGTCCCGTTGTTGAAGAGGGTCACCGAGACGACGGCCGGGCCCTTGGTCTGGGTGCCGGGCTGCGTGATGATCACCGCGTTCTGGACCTCGATGTCCCCGACCCTGGCGCCCGCGTTGTCCGGCTTGACCTCAAGCGTCTGGGCGTTGTTGCCGGCGCCGCAGGCGGCGAGCGAGGCGATCGAGAACGCGATGGCGGCGGCGGCGAGGGCGCCGCGTCGAAGGCTGCTGCTCACGGCGGCGGCAACTCCTTGAACGTGGGCGGTACAGGGCGACTCCCTTATAAAGCCACCCTAAGTGTCTGTCAGCGGCCTTAGGTTACCGAGCCGTTCCCGCGGCCTCGCACCCGACCCGCCCCTGGGCGTCCGCAGGCACCCGGACACCGCTCCCGCACGGCGGTCGGGGAGCACTCGCCGGGCGGGTCCAGGGGCCCGCCGCGAACGGGTCCCCGGCGCGTACCGGACCAGCCCCGCCGCCCCGTCGTCCGTCATTCGGATAAGCGTCGCCCGGCATACGCGTCACGATCGCCGGCATACGCGTCACCATCGGGCGATCATCATCGGGCGCGCATTCCCGTGCCGGAAATCCGGGAAGACCGGGTCCGGCGGGCCACCGCCTAAGACCGGCTAAGACGGCGCGTAACCCGAGGGTGTAAGGCAATACGCGACCCATACCCGCCCCCATACGCCGCCTCATACGCGACCCCATACGCGCCCCAAGGCTGGAATTGATCACTGCCGCCGCGGCCGTTGAGCGGCGACCGTGATCAATTCCCGAAACGTCGCGGCCGTGTGCCTCGCGCACCGAACGGAGTAGCGGAAGTCGCGCATCTGGAACCAGACAAAACGGGAAGTTCGGCCACTTGGACGGGCGGTCGGATGTGTGTAACGTACGCGTTTCACCCTGTGCGAAGAGCCCCTCCGACCTGCGGTTACCTGCCCGCCGTCGGCCCGCGCGCCCCTTCCGAAGCACGTCCCGGTTGCTGTTGTCAAGCCCCGAGATATGCCCTGACCTGCGAAAACGCCATTCAGAAGACGCCGTATCCGTGTTACCCTGGATAGCCACGGAAGGGGTACCTGTCACATGACGTTCAAGGTTGGCGACACCGTGGTCTATCCCCATCACGGGGCCGCGCTGATCGAGGCCATCGAAACTCGCCAGATCAAAGGCGTGGACAAGACCTACTTGGTGCTGAAGGTCGCCCAGGGTGACCTGACGGTACGTGTGCCAGCGGACAATGCGGAGTTCGTCGGCGTGCGTGATGTGGTCGGTCAGGACGGGCTGGACCGGGTCTTCGAGGTCCTGCGCGCTCCGTACGCCGAGGAGCCCACGAACTGGTCGCGTCGTTACAAGGCAAACCTGGAGAAGCTCGCCTCCGGCGATGTCATCAAGGTCGCGGAAGTCGTGCGCGACCTGTGGCGTCGTGAGCGCGAGCGCGGTCTCTCCGCCGGTGAGAAGCGCATGCTCGCCAAGGCCCGCCAGATCCTGGTGAGCGAGCTGGCGCTCGCGGAGAACACGAACGAGGACAAGGCAGAGGCTCTGCTCGACGAGGTCCTCGCGTCCTGACGCGAGGCTTCCTGACCGATACGGGACATCCTGACGCGAGGCGGCAGCCATGCGTCCGCGCCCGCCTGAGTTCGGATCCAGCACGGTGACATGACATGCCGCGGTGCCCAGTGGTGCGATGCGCGCCGCCGGGTGCCGCGGCACAGTCGTGCCCGGTCACATCCGGTCGTACCCGCAATACCCGCACGGACACCGCTGTCACCGCGGTCCTGCGAGGGAAAGATCCCCCGATACTGTGTGCCGGGCCCGGGCAGTCGGCTCGACCGAGGTCACGGAAGGGTCCGGTCGAGGCGTCGCGCCCGGCACGGTGTGGCCATACCCACGCCGAGCCGGAACACAAACCTGACAGGAACCGATGTCTGACGATTCGCGTCCTTCGCCCGCCGGGGCCCGGCCGCAGGCCCCCGTCGCCGTCGTGATCCCGGCCGCCGGCCGGGGCGTGCGTCTTGGTCCGGGCGCCCCCAAGGCGCTGCGCACGCTGAACGGCACGCCCATGCTCATCCACGCGGTGCGCGCCATGGCCGCCTCCCGCGCGGTCGCCCTGGTGGTCGTGGTCGCCCCGCCCGACGGCGCCGCCGAGGTCACCTCGCTCCTCGACGCCCACGCGCTGCCCGAGCGAACCCGCTTCCTCGTCGTGCCCGGCGGCGAGTCCCGCCAGGAGTCCGTCAGGCTCGGTCTCGACGCGCTGCCGCCCGGCCACGACATCGTCCTCGTGCACGACGCGGCCCGCCCGCTGGTCCCCGTGGACACCGTGGACGCGGTGATCGACGCCGTGTGTGAGGGCGCCGCCGCCGTCGTGCCGGCGCTGCCGCTCGCCGACACGGTCAAGGAGGTCGAGCCGGCCGTGACCGCGGGCGACCCCGAGCCGGTGCTCGCGACCCCGGACCGGGCACGGCTGCGGGCCGTGCAGACCCCGCAGGGCTTCGACCGGGCGACGCTGGTGCGTGCCCACGAGACCGTCACCGACAACGTCACCGACGACGCGAGCATGGTCGAACAGCTCGGCGAGCGGGTCGTGGCCGTACCCGGTCACGAGGAGGCCTTCAAGGTCACCCGCCCGCTCGACCTCGTGCTCGCCGAAGCGGTCCTGGCCCGCCGGAGGCTCAACGATGGCTTCTGAGACCACCCCCGCCGCCCCGCAGACCGCGCCGCTGCCCCAGGTCGGCATCGGCACCGACATCCACGCCTTCGAGGACGGCCGCGAGCTGTGGTGCGCCGGCCTGAAGTGGGAAGGGGAGGGGCCGGGGCTGGCCGGGCACTCCGACGCGGACGTCGTCGCGCATGCCGCGTGCAACGCGCTGTTCTCGGCCGCCGGCCTCGGTGACCTCGGACAGCACTTCGGCACCGGGCGGCCCGAGTGGTCCGGCGCGTCCGGCGTCACGCTGCTGACCGAGGCAGCGCGGATCGTACGGGCGGCCGGTTTCCGGATCGGGAACGTCGCCGTGCAGGTCGTGGGCGCCCGGCCCAGGATCGGCAAGCGCCGCGAGGAGGCGCAGAAGATCCTCTCCGAGGCGGCCGGCGCGCCCGTGTCCGTCTCCGGAGCCACGACCGACGGGCTCGGCTTCCCGGGCCGGGGCGAGGGACTGATGGCGGTGGCCACGGCGCTCGTGGTGCGGGCCGGCTGAGCGCGTGCGAAGGTACCCGGAGAGTCGCCGTCGAACAGCACGGAGTCGCCGCCGGGCTGTCGCCGGACCGCCAGTGACCGAGGTCCCGGAGGGTGCCCCATGGCCGCAGAACTGTCCGCCCGCCTCAAGAACCTCCTCGACGGCCCCGTCTTCGTCGTCGTCGGCACCGTCCAGCCCGACGGCAGCCCCCAGCTGTCGCCGGTCTGGGTGAAGCGGGACGGCGACGACCTGCTCGTCTCCACCACCGTGGACCGCCGCAAGGCGAAGAACCTGAAGCGCGACGACCGGGTCAGCGTCGTCGTCCAGGACCCGGCCTCGCCCTACGAGTACGCCGAGATCCGCGGCACCGCCGAGACGACGACGGAGGGCGCGCAGGACCTCATCGACGAGCTGTCGGTGAAGTACACCGGCAAGAAGTACGCGGAGTTCAACCCGGCCTCCGCCCAGGACTCCCAGCGGGTGATCGTCCGGATCCGGCCACGCAAGGTCGTCGGCGGCATCTGACCGACCCGCCGCACGGGTCCGATCCGCCGCACCCGGCCGACTCGCCGCACCGGTCCGATCCGCGGCACGGGTCCGATCCGCCGCACCGGGGACCGATCCGCCGCACCCGGCCGACTCGCCGCACGGGTCCGATCCGCCGCACCGGACCGACTCGCCGCACCCCGGTCCGCCCGCCCGGTCACGAATGGGCCGCCGCTTCCAGGAAGGGGCGCGAGGCACTGCCCCCGGCCCACTACCCTGGAGTGGTGACTATTCGCCTGTACGACACCAGCGCCCGGCAGATCCGTGACTTCACCCCGCTCAAGCCGGGTTGTGTCTCGATCTACCTGTGTGGTGCCACCGTGCAGGCGGCCCCGCACATCGGGCACATCCGGTCGGGGCTGAACTTCGACATCATGCGCCGCTGGTTCACCCACCGCGGCTACGACGTCACGTTCATCCGCAACGTCACCGACATCGACGACAAGATCATCTCCAAGGCGCGCGAACAGCACCGCCCCTGGTGGTCGATCGGGTACGCCAACGAGCGCGCGTTCAACGACGGTTACACCGCACTCGGCTGCCTGCCGCCCACCTACGAGCCCCGCGCCACCGGCCATGTGCCGGAGATGATCGAGATGATGCGGACGCTCATCGAGCGCGGGCACGCCTACGCCGCCGACGGCAACGTCTACTTCGACGTGCGCTCCTTCCCCGGCTACCTGGAGCTGTCCCGGCAGGAGCTGGACAACCTGCGCCAGCCCTCCGCCGACAGTGAGACCGGCAAGCGCGACGCGCGCGACTTCGCCATGTGGAAGGCCGCCAAGCCCGGCGAGCCGACCTGGCCCACGCCGTGGGGCGAGGGGCGGCCGGGCTGGCACCTGGAGTGCTCGGCCATGGCGCACAAGTACCTGGGCAGCGCCTTCGACATCCACGGCGGCGGCCTGGACCTGATCTTCCCGCACCACGAGAACGAGATCGCCCAGTCCAAGGCCTACGGCGACGACTTCGCCCGGTACTGGGTGCACAACGCCTGGGTCACCATGAGCGGCGAGAAGATGTCGAAGTCGCTCGGCAACTCCGTGCTGGTCTCGGAGATGGTCAGGCAGTGGCGGCCGATCGTGCTCCGGTACTACCTCGGCACCCCGCACTACCGCTCGACCATCGAGTACAGCGAGGAGGCCCTGCGCGAGGCCGAGTCGGGGTTCGCCCGGATCGAGGGCTTCATCCAGCGCGTGGTGGAGAAGGCCGGCCCGGTGGAGCCCTCCGCCGAGGTGCCGCCCGCCTTCGCCGAGGCGATGGACGACGACCTCGGCGTCCCGCAGGCGCTGGCCGTCGTCCACACCACCGTCCGGCAGGGCAACAGCGCGCTCGCCGCCGACGACAAGGAGGCCGCCGTCGCCCGGCTCGCCGAGGTGCGGGCCATGCTCGGCGTCCTCGGCCTCGACCCGCTCGACGAGCACTGGGCGGGCGAGGGCGACGACCGCGGCGAAGACCTCCACGGTGTCGTGGACACCCTGGTCCGCATGGTCCTCGACCAGCGCGAGGCCGCCCGCGCCCGCAAGGACTGGGCCACCGCGGACGCCCTGCGCGACCAGCTCGGGCAGTCCGGTCTGGTCATCGAGGACAGCCCCCAGGGTCCGCGCTGGAGCCTCGGCCCCCGCTGACCCGCCCCCCCGGCGGTCCGGACCACGCTCCGGTCACCGGGGGCCCGCTGTGCCGTCCGGGCGTCCGGGCGGCACACTTCATAGACGTAACTTCATAGACGTAGGAGACGTACGCGGCAGGCGTACGCCGACGCTCTCGACAGAACAGACAGGTAGGTCATGGCCGCTAACAACCGCCGCATGTCCGGCAAGAAGGGCGCGCAGGTCGGCAGCGGCGGCAAGCGGCGCCGCGGCCTGGAGGGCAAGGGCCCCACGCCCCCCGCCGAGATGCGCAAGGGACACGCCAAGCAGCGCGCCGCCCAGGCGAAGGACCGCCGCACGCAGGGCCGTCCGCCGCAGCGCCGCGGATCGGGCCGCTCCGCCTCCGAGCTGGTCGTCGGCCGCAACCCGGTCGTCGAGGCGCTGCGCGAGGGCGTGCCCGCCACCACGCTCTACGTCCAGCAGTTCATCGACAACGACGAGCGGGTCCGCGAGGCGCTCCAGCTCGCGGCCGAGCGCGGCCAGCTCAACCTCATGGAGGCCCCGCGCCCCGAGCTGGACCGCATGACCAACGGCCTCAACCACCAGGGCCTGGTCCTCCAGGTCCCGCCGTACGAGTACGCGCACCCCGAGGACCTGGCCGACGCCGCCGCCGACGCGGGCGAGGACCCGCTGATCGTCGCCCTCGACGGGGTCACCGACCCGCGCAACCTCGGAGCCGTCGTCCGTTCCGTCTCCGCCTTCGGCGGGCACGGCGTGGTCGTCCCCGAGCGGCGCGCGGCCGGCATGACCGCCGGCGCCTGGAAGACGTCCGCGGGTACGGCGGCCCGTACGCCGGTCGCCCGCGCCACCAACCTGACGCGCGCCCTGGAGACGTACCAGAAGGCGGGCATCACCGTCGTCGGGCTGGCCGCGGACGGCGAGGCGGAACTCGGCGACCTGGAGGCCCTGGAGGGGCCGGTCGTGATCGTCGTCGGCAGCGAGGGCAAGGGCCTGTCGCGGCTCGTCGGCGAGACCTGCGACGTCCGGGTGCGGATCCCGATGCCCGGCGGCGCGGAGTCGCTGAACGCCGGTGTCGCGGCCGGGATCGTCCTCTACGAGGCGGCGCGCAGGCGCGGGTGAGGCGCCACCCGTCCGGCGGCGAGTGATCGTACGACTGTACGTACGGTCACTCGCTCGGGCAATTCCGGACGCCCGGCGCATCCTTGACGCTGTCCGGACAGATCCGACGGGTCAAGGCAGTGTCCTAACTCGGCATCACTCGGTTAGATGAGTGTGGACACCAGAACACCCCGCACACCCACGGGGGACCGCTCGTCGGGATACGACGACGCTCCCGCGCTGAGCATGGTGAAGGTGCCGAGCGATCCGGCGCAGGTCATCGTCACGCACGCGAGTTTCCGCGTGCAGTTGGGCGCCGCCTCGCGGCGCACCCTGTCCCCGCGGGTCGCCCGTCATCCGAGCGTCACCGATCCCGCCCTCCGCGTGCCCGCGGGCACGGCGGGCCGGGCCGGAGCCGCAGCCCACCGCCGGCCGGTCGTCTGGAGCGGTCGGTCCGCCCCCGACGACACCGGCGCCCACCGGCTCCTCCAGGCCGTACGCAGCGGCAGCGTGCGCCACACCGAGGAACCGTCCGCCGACGCCGGGGCCACCCGGGTCCTCCCGCGCATCGACGCCCCCCCGGGGTACGGCGCGGGTGGCTACCACGACCTCGACCAGACCGTCGAGACGCCCGTCGTCGGCGCCCAGCGCACCCCGGAGCCCGGCGAGACCCGGCTGCTGCCGCAGATGCGCACCGCGGGAAGCGCCTACGAGGAGTCCGCGTACGAGGGCCGGGTGTACGGCGGCCACCCGCCCTACGGACAGACCGGACCCGCCCACGGCGGCCACGCCTACGACGGCCACGCCTACGACGGCCACGCCTACGACGCCGACCCCGACGTCCGCGACGTCACCGCACCCGGCGCCCGGCGCCGCCGGGGCAGGCGGCACGGCGAGGACCCGGCCCGCCACGCCTACTACCCGGGCCGCCGGATGAACCTCGGCGTCGTCCTCCTCCCGCTGCGCATCTTCCTCGGCTTCATCTCCCTCTACGCCGGGATGGGCAAGCTCTGCGACCCGCTCTACTTCGACGGCGGCAAGCGCGGCTCCATGGTCAAGTGGCTCAGCGCGCTGCACCCCTGGGAAGTCGCCGAGCCACTGCGCCAGTTCGCCCTCCAGCACCCGGTCGGCTCCGGCCTCTTCATCGCCTTCCTCCAGGTCATCGTCGGGGTCCTGACCGTCCTCGGCTGCTGGCAGCGCGTCGCCGCGGTCGTCGGCGGACTGCTGTCGGCCGCGCTGATCGTCACCGTCAGCTGGCGAACCGTGCCCGTCTACGACGCGCCGGACATCATCTACCTGGCCGCCTGGTCCCCGCTGGTCATCGCCGGCGCCCCCGTCTACTCCGTCGACGGCCGGCTCGCGGCCTCCGCCTGGCGGCGGCTCGGCCCGCGCTCCGACATCTGGGCCCTGCGCCGGTACGTGCTGCGCCGCGGCGCGCTCCTCACCGTCGTCGTCACCGGCCTCACCCTGCTCGTCGGCTCGCTGCTGGGCGGCGCGGTGCGCGGGGCCGGCAACGTGGTCGTACCCGGCCCCGGCGAGGCCCCGCGCAACCAGCTGCCCGGCACGCCGCTCCCGCAGCGGTCCGGCAGCGCCGAGCACCGCGGGTCCCCGTCGGCCTCCACCTCGCCCAGCCACCACGGCACGACCGCCGGCCCCACCGGCGGCCCCGCCACCACACCGGGCACGGCACGCGAGAGCGGAGCCGTCACCGGCGGCTCGCCCAGCCAGACCCAGGGCGCCGGCGGCCGGGTCCCGCCGCGCCACTCCGCCCCGGCCCAGCACGCGCCCAGCACCAGCTCGGGACCGACCTCCGGCGGGACCGCCACCGGCGGTACGGGCTCCGGCGGCTCGGGCTCCGGTGGCTCCGGCGGGGACACCCAGCCGTCCGGCTCCGGCGGCGGCAGCTCCTCCACCGGCCAGCCCGGACTGGTGGGCGGCCTGCTGGGCTAGGGCGTGTTTCGAAAGTAGCGCCGTCCGTCCGGAGGGCGGGGCAGGCGGGACTTTTGAAACACGCCCTAGGTCCGGACGCCCCGGGACGTCACCCGTACGCGCACACAGAAGGGCCCCGCACCGCGCACGGTGCGGGGCCCTTCGGCGCGGGTGTCACCTGCCCGGCCCGGCCAGTTCCTTGGCGGCCTCCGTCAGGTCCTTCGCCGTGTCGATGGCACGCCAGTAGGACCCCTGCGGGAGCGGGAAGCCGGCCAGCCGCCGCTCCCGGGCCAGCCGCGGGAACGTGGTGCGCTCGTGGTCGCCGCGCTCGGGGAGCAGGGAGGCGAACTCGGGTGAGAAGACGTAGACGCCCGCGTTGATCTCGAAGGTCGACGGCGGCGCCTCGATGAAGTCGGTGATGTGGCCGAAGCCGTCCGTCTGCACGGCACCCCACGGGATGCGCGGGCGGGCCAGCGCGAGGGTCGCGACCGCGTCCCGCTCGGTGTGGAAGTCCGCCATGTCGCGCAGCGAGAAACGGGTCCAGATGTCGCCGTTGGTGGCGTACCAGGACCGGTCGGGGTGAGGGAGGTGCGCGGCGGCGAACTTCAGGCCGCCGCCCCGGCCGAGGGGCTCCGACTCCACGACCGTGGTCACCTTGACGGGCAGCGCCGCCGACTTCAGCCACTCCTGGAGGACCTCGGCGAGGTGGCCGCAGGAGACCACCACGTCGGTGACGCCTTCCTCGGCGAGCCAGGCGAGCTGATGGCCGATGATCGGGGTGCCCGTGCCGGGGATCTCGACCATCGGCTTGGGCCGGTCGTCGGTGTAGGGGCGCAGCCGGGAGCCCTGGCCACCGGCCAGGACCACGGCTTGAGTGGGGCGGGACGCCGCATTCGGATGGGTCATGCCCGAACTGTACGTGGGACCCCGGCAGGGGCCGTGCGGCCGCGGCTGCGGTGGGCGCGGCCCGGCCCCCCGGCCCGGTCCGCCCGGTTCCGGCCCCAGGTCCTCTCAGGCGCTCAGGCGCTCGGCCTGCGGCGCCTGACGTCCTCTGAGAGGACCTGGGGCACCCGCGGAGGCGGGAGGCGGCGCGCTCAGCTGTGCGCCGCGAGGACCCCGGAGGCGAAGGACGTGTCGCAGACGGGGCGGGAGTAGGACTGGGCGCGGGCCGGACCGTAGATACGGACCGCGGCGCGGCCCAGGGTGCGGGCGATCGAGGCGCAGTGCCCGGCCAGCGACGGACGGTCGTCGACCGCCTCCTGGAGATGGGTGAGCGCGACGCCCGGGTCCTTCTCCTGCAGCTCCGTCAGCAGCTGGTCGCGCAGCACGTCCTGGGGGGCGCGATGGCGGGCGGGGACCCCGGGCGCGGACAGGTCGGACGCGGTGAGCACCGAGTGCGAGGGGTTCCCCGACCAGTTGACTCGGGTGACCGCGAGGGTCCCGGAGAGCACCAGGACGACGGGCAGGACGAGGGCGAGGGAGCGGCCGATCCGGCGGGCGGGGCCCCGGCCGCGTCGCGTGGGTTGCGTGGTGGAGTGCTTCACGCGAGTGAGGGTAGCGCCCGGTGATGATTTGGCGACATTTAGTCACCTGATCGGGGGATGCGGCGGGGCCGTTCTCCGGGCGCCGTGTTGACGCACACGGCTCGAAATGTCCCCTGTGTCAGGGTGAAGCCGAGAGCGGGCGGAGACGCCGAGAAGGGCCCCGCAGCAGTTCGCGGGGCCCTTCTCGTCAACTCGGGTGAATCCCCGGGGCCATGCCCGGGGTTTCAGCCGTAAGGCGTCAGGCGCTCGGCCCGTCAGGCGGTCAGTCCGTCAGGCGGTCAGTCCGTCAGGCGCTCGCCGGTCGAGGTGGAGAACACGTGGGTCTCGCCCGGCCGCGGCACGACGTGCACGGTGGCGCCCTTCTCCGGGACCGAACGGCTGCTGACGCGGACGACGAGGTCCTTCTTCTCGCCGCCGACCTCGACGGTGCCGTAGATGTAGCCGTCCGCGCCGGTCTCCTCGACCACGTTCACGGAGACGGCGAGACCGGCCGGGGCGTCGGCGCTGTCCTTGGACAGGGAGGCCGCCGCACCGCCGTCGTGCTCGACCACGTCGAAGTGCTCGGGCCGGACACCCACCGTGACCGTGCGGTCGCCCTTGTCGGCGGCGGCCTTGAGCGCGTCGCGGTTGACGGGCACGACGCTGTTGCCGAACTTCACACCGCCGTCCGTGATCGGCACCTCGACCAGGTTCATGGCGGGGGAGCCGATGAAGCCGGCGACGAAGAGGTTGGCGGGCTTGTCGTACATGTTGCGCGGCGAGTCGACCTGCTGGAGCAGACCGTCCTTGAGGACCGCGACCCGGTCGCCCATCGTCATGGCCTCGACCTGGTCGTGGGTGACGTAGACGGTGGTGATGCCCAGGCGGCGCTGGAGGGAGGCGATCTGCGTACGGGTGGACACACGCAGCTTGGCGTCCAGGTTGGACAGCGGCTCGTCCATGAGGAACACCTGCGGCTCACGCACGATCGCGCGGCCCATGGCGACACGCTGGCGCTGACCACCGGAGAGCGCCTTCGGCTTGCGGTCCAGGTACTCGGTCAGGTCGAGGATCTTCGCGGCCTCCTCGACCTTCTGCCGGATCTCCGCCTTGTTGACACCGGCGATCTTGAGCGCGAAGCCCATGTTGTCGGCGACCGTCATGTGCGGGTACAGCGCGTAGTTCTGGAACACCATGGCGATGTCCCGGTCCTTCGGCGGCAGGTGGGTGACGTCACGGTCACCGATGCGGATGGCACCGCCGTTGACGTCCTCCAGCCCCGCGAGCATGCGCAGCGAGGTGGACTTGCCGCAGCCGGACGGGCCGACCAGGACGAGGAACTCGCCGTCCGCGATGTCGATCTCCAGGGCGTCGACGGCGGGCTTCTCGGAACCCGGGTAGATCCGGGTCGCCTTGTCGAACTGCACAGTGGCCATGGTGAATGGGCCCCCTTCTACCGGCAGGAACGTGCCGGACGATCCGAGTAGGAAGGCGGTTGCCACGACGGGGCCCCGCCGGGGGGAATACCCCACCGAACGGCCCGCCCTGGTGCTCGCGTGGTCCACAAGAGTGAACTGGCACAGGACGGTACCTGGCGTTCACCTGCTCTGTCAGTACTTGAAGGGGTGTGAACTTCGCGGAAATTTTCGACGGGCCGCGGCGGCGACCTGGGTACACTGCACGGGCACGCCCCAGCGCGCCTCCTTAGCTCAGCTGGCCAGAGCAACGCACTTGTAATGCGTAGGTCGTCGGTTCGAATCCGACAGGGGGCTCACGGAAAGGCCAGGTCAGACACTGTCTGACCTGGCCTTTTGCATGCCCGCGGGGGTGAGGTACCGGCCCGGGTCAGCCGGTCCGCAGCACCGTCGCGAGGACCTCCCGCAGTGCGCTCTCCGGGTCGGGTACGGCGGCCGGGGCGCGCCAGGCGATGAAGCCGTCGGGGCGGATCAGGACGGCGCCGTCCGTCGTCGTGCCGTGGGTGCGGGCCCAGTCGGGGGGCGGGGTGCCGGGGCCGGGGCCGTCGGCGTAGGTGAGGTCGGTGCCGAAGCGGTAGGAGGCCAGGGGGGTGTCGCCCGTCTGCGTGATGCGCTGGGCCGCCGCGTGCCAGTCGGCCGTGGACCGGGCGTCGCTGAGCAGGACGAGGGTGCGTTCGTAGAGGTCGAGGGTGGAGATGCGGGTGCCGGAGCGGTTGACCCACAGGTGGGGTGCGCGGCTGCCGGGTTCGCCGGTCAGGCGCATCGCGTCGGGGACGACCTCCTGGTCGGGGGCGGTGCCGACGACGGCGCCGTGCGGGTAGTGGTAGCCGAGGACGACGTTGAGGATGCCGCCGCGTTTGCCGCCGCCGATGCCGGGCGCGGGTGCGAAGCCGGGGTGGCTGTGCTCGACGGAGCGGGCGGAGGCGCGGGCGCTGGTGGCGGTGGCGACGGGGCGGCGTTCGGTGTCGTAGGTGTCGAGGAGGCCGGGGCCGGCCCAGCCCTGGAGGACGGCGGCGAGTTTCCAGGCGAGGTTGTGGGCGTCCTGGATGCCGGTGTTGGAGCCGAAGGCGCCGGTGGGGGACATCTCGTGGGCGGAGTCGCCGGCGAGGAAGACGCGGCCGGTGCCGTAGTGGTCGGCGACCCGTTCGGCGGCGCGCCAGGAGGCCTTGCCGGTGATCTCGACGTCGAGGTCGGGGGCGCCGATGGCGCGGCGGATGTGCCGCTGGAGGCGTTCCTCGGTGAACTCGTCGAGGGTTTCGCCGTGTTCGGGGTGCCAGGGGGCGTGGAAGACCCAGTGCTCCTTGTTGTCGACGGGGAGCAGGGCGCCGTCGGCGTCGGGGTCGGTGAGGTAGCAGCAGATGAAGCGGCGTTCGCCCACGACGTCGGCGAGGAGTTTGGAGCGGAAGGTGACGCTGACGTTGGCGAAGAGGTCGCCGGGGCCGGACTGGCCGATGCCGAGGCGGTGGCGGACGGGGCTGCGGGGACCGTCGGCGGCGACGAGGTAGTCGGCGCGGACGGTGTAGTGCTGGTCGGTGGCGCGGTCACGGACGGTGGCGGTGACGCCGTCGCTGTCCTGTTCGAACGTCTCCATCTCATGGGAGTAGCGCAGGTCGCCGCCGAGGGAGCGGGCGCCTTCGAGCAGGACGGGTTCGAGGTCGTTCTGGCTGCACAGGCACCAGCCGGTGGGGCTGAACCTCGCCATGCCCCCACCTGGGTCGATGTGCTTGAAGAGCCATTCGCCGGCGTCGCCGACGAGGGTGGGGGTCTGGAGGATGCCGTGGTTGTCGGCGAGGAGTGCTGCCGCGTCCTTGACGGCGTCTTCGATGCCGGCCACGCGGAACAGTTCCATGGTGCGCACGTTGTTGCCGCGTCCGCGGGGGTGGATGGAGGTGCCGGAGTGCCGTTCGACGAGGAGGTGCGGCACACCGAGGCGGCCCAGGAAGAGTGAGGTGGACAGGCCCACCAGGGAGCCGCCGACGATGAGGACGGGTACCCGGTGGTCGGCTTCTTGGTGCATCGGTGTCTCCAGGGGCGGGGTGGGGCGGGGGGCTGCGCGAGGTGCGGGGGCGGGGGAGTCCGTCGGTGTCTCCATGCCCGTTGCGGGGCGGGTCCGCGTGCGTTCGCGGGGTCAATCACCCGTGTGATCACCCGCGTGGTGCACACGAGTCGCGCACTGATCGCAACCGGCTCAGGATCGAGATCACGCTGACGTCGCGTCACCCGCGCCCGGCCGTCAGTCCCGCGAAGCCCTCTCGAGCCCCGTCAAGGAGACGTACGCAGATGACCGCCATCTCTGAGCGTGTTTCAGAACCCATCGAGCAGCAGGCCTCGAAACGTGTCTCCCAGTCCGTCTTCGACGGTTCCCGGCTCCGGGTCGTCCTGCTGGTGGACGTCTACGACGGCGCCCAGCAGCAGTTCCTGGAGGCGTACGAGGAGATGGGCAAGCAGGTCTCGTCCGTTCCCGGGCATGTCAGCGACCAGCTGTGCCAGTCGATCGAGAACCCTTCCCAGTGGCTGATCACGAGTGAGTGGGAGAGCGCCCCGCCGTTCCTCGCGTGGGTGAACAGCGAGGAGCACGTGCGGATGGTGCAGCCGATGCACAGCTGCATCCGGGACACCCGGTCGCTGCGTTTCCACATCGTCCGGGAGACCGGCGCGGAGGCGGCGCGTGCCGTGTCGGGCGAGCGTCGGCTGCAGGCGTCGCCGCGCATCGGTGACGGTGTGATCCGGCACGCGCTGACGTTCACGGTGAAGCCGGGCAGCGAGAAGAAGGTGGCCGAGCTGCTGGCGAGCTACGAGTCGCCGCAGGCGCGGGTGGACGACACCACCCGGCTGTGCCGTACGTCGCTGTTCATGCACGGCAACCGGGTGGTGCGCGCCATCGAGGTGCGCGGTGACCTGCTGGCGGCGCTGCGGCACGTGGCGAGGCAGCCGGAGATCCGGGCGGTGGAGGAGGCCATCAACCCGTACCTGGAGCAGGAGCGGGACTTCGCCGACCAGGAGTCGGTGCGGGTGTTCTTCACCCGGGCGGCGCTGCCGGCCGTGCATCACGTGACCAGTGGCCGGGAGGACGGGGAGGCGGGCCGGCACGCGCTGTACTACCCGGCGCGGCCGGGCATGGGCATGCGGCTGGCGGAGCTGCTGGCCCAGCACGACGAGCGGGCCGCGGAGGACGCGGGCAGCCCGATCCTGCGCAGCACGGTCTTCGAGCGGGACGACGTGGTCGTCCGCCTGATCGACGTACGGGGTGCTCTGGAGGCGGACGTGGCCTCGGCGCTGGGGCTGGCGGACGCGGCGCAGGTGTCGGAGCTGACGACGCTGCTCGACGAGGGCGCCGCGAAGAAGGACGGCGACCTGGCGCGTCTGCTGACCCTCGCCCGGATGGACCTCGTCACCGACCGCCGGTCCGCGCCGGACGCCTGACGCCCCCCCCTCAGCCGACGTACACACCCACCGGAGGAACGACGTGATCAAGACCAGGCCCAAGATCGTGGACCTCAGCGACACCGAGCCCAACACCCGGCGCGGCGGCGATCTGCGCGCCATGCTCACCCCGGCCACGGTGGGCTCCACCAGCGGTTTCATGGGGGTGGCCATCGTGCAGCCCGGTGACCGCATCGGGGAGCACTACCACCCGTACTCGGAGGAGTTCGTGTACGTGGTCTGCGGGGATCTGGAGGTGGACCTGGACGGTGAGCCGCACCCGCTCAGGCCGGAGCAGGGGCTGATGATCCCGGCCTACATGCGGCACCGATTCCGCAACGTGGGCGAGGTGGAGGCACGGATCGTCTTCCATCTCGGACCGCTGGCGCCGCGCCCGCAGCTGGGGCACGTGGACACGGAGGGCACGGAGGCGGTGCCGGCCGGGGCGGGTGCCGAGGAGCCGGCGGTGCCGGCCGACGTGGCCGAGGCCCGCTCATGACGAGGCGGGTCGCGGTCACCGGCATAGGCATCGTGGCGCCGGGCGGGATCGGTGCGCCGGCGTTCTGGGACCTGTTGGCGAACGGGCGGACGGCGACGCGGGGCATCACGTTCTTCGACCCGTCCGGCCTGCGCTCGCGTATCGCCGCGGAGTGCGACTTCGATCCGGTGGCCGCGGGGCTGTCCCAGGAGCAGGTCGAGCGCTGCGACCGCTACATCCAGTTCGCGCTGGCCGCCGGTCAGGAGGCGGTACGGGACTCGGGGCTCGACCTCGCCGGGGAGAACCCCTGGCGGGTCGGGGTCTCGCTGGGCACGGCGGTGGGCGGCACCACCCGGCTGGAGAGCGACTACGTCCTGGTCAGCCATGGCGGCGAGCGCTGGGAGGTGGACCACGAGCGGGCGCAGCCGCATCTGGAGCGGGCGTTCACGCCGAGCACGCTGGCCTCGACGGTGGCGGAGCGGTTCGGGGCGCGCGGGCCGGTGCAGACCGTCTCCACGGGCTGCACCTCGGGTCTCGACGCGGTCGGCTACGCGCTGCACACGGTGGAGGAGGGGCGGGCCGACATCTGCATAGCCGGTGCGTCGGACTCGCCGATATCGCCGATCACGATGGCGTGCTTCGACGCGATCAAGGCCACGTCGCCGAACAACGACGACCCGGCGCACGCCTCGCGGCCCTTCGACAACGACCGTGACGGGTTCGTCATGGGCGAGGGCGGCGCGGTGCTGGTGCTGGAGGAGCTGGAGCACGCCCGGGCGCGCGGTGCGCACGTGTACTGCGAGCTGAGCGGCTACGCGACGTTCGGCAACGCCTACCACATGACGGGCCTGACCAGTGAGGGTCTGGAGATGGCGCGGGCGATCGAGACGGCGCTGGACCATGCCCGGCTGGACGCCACCGAGATCGGTTACGTGAACGCGCACGGTTCCGGCACCCGGCAGAACGACCGGCACGAGACGGCCGCGGTGAAGCGGGCGCTGGGTCCGCACGCCTATGACACGCCGATGAGTTCCATCAAGTCGATGGTGGGTCACTCGCTGGGCGCGATCGGGGCGATCGAGGTGGTGGCGTGCGTGCTCGCGCTGGCCCATCAGGTGGTGCCGCCGACCGCGAACTACACGACGCCGGATCCCGAGTGCGACCTGGACTACGTCCCGCGGACCGCCCGGGAGCGGAAGCTGGACAGCGTGCTCTCGGTGGGCAGCGGGTTCGGCGGTTTCCAGTCCGCGGTGATCCTGACCCGGCGAAGGGAGAGGGCACGATGAGCGCACCCGCGAAACGGCGGGCGGCCGTCACCGGCATCGGTGTCGTGGCGCCCAACGGAAACAGCACGGAGACCTTCTGGAAGTCCACGCAGGAGGGTGTGAGCGTCCTCGACCGGGTCACGCGTGAGGGCTGCGAGCAGTTGCCGCTGAAGGTGGCGGGCGAGGTGCGGTCCTTCGATCCGTCGGTGACGGTCGAGGAGCGCTACCTCGTGCAGACCGACCGGTTCACGCACTTCGCGATGGCGGCGGCCGACGCGGCGCTGGAGGACGCCCGGCTGGGCCGGGCCGACACGGACGAGGCTCCGTTCTCGGCGGGTGTGGTGACGGCGGCCGGTTCGGGCGGTGGCGAGTTCGGCCAGCGGGAGCTGCAGAAACTGTGGGGCAAGGGGAGTCGGTACGTGGGCCCCTGGCAGTCGATCGCCTGGTTCTACGCGGCCAGCACCGGCCAGATCTCCATCCGGCGCGGTTTCAAGGGGCCGTGTTCGGTGGTCGCCGCCGACGAGGCCGGCGGTCTGGACGCCCTCGCGCACGCGGCGCGGGCGGTGCGGCGCGGTACGGACGTGATCGTGGCCGGCTCCACGGAGGCGCCGCTGGCCCCGTACTCGATGGTCTGCCAGCTCGGTTACCGCGAGCTGAGTCCGGTGGCCGATCCGGAGCGGGCGTACCGGCCGTTCACCGAGGCGGCGTGCGGGTTCGTGCCCGCCGAGGGCGGCGCCATGCTCGTCGTGGAGGCGGTGGAGGCGGCCCGGGAGCGGGGCGTGCCGGTGCGGGCGACGGTGGCGGGGCACGCGGCGACCTTCACGGGCGCCTCCCGCTGGGAGCTGTCGCGGCAGGGGCTCGCGGAGGCGATCCGCGCGGCCCTGGTGGACGCGGACTGCGCGCCGGAGGAGGTCGACGTGGTCTTCGCGGACGCGCTCGGTGTCCCGGAGGCGGACCGGGCCGAGGCGCTGGCTATCGCGGACGCGCTCGGCGCCCACGGACGGCGGGTGCCGGTGACGGCGCCCAAGGCCGGTACGGGCCGGGCGTACTGCGCGGCTCCGGTGCTGGACGCGGCGGCGGCGGTGCTCTCGATGGAGCACGGCCTGATCCCGCCGACCCCCAATGTCTTCGACATCTGCCATGACCTCGATCTGGTGACCGGCCGCGCGCGTGCCGCGCAGGTGCGCACGGCGCTGGTCCTCGGCCGGGGGCTCATGGGCTCGAACTCGGCGCTGGTGCTGCGGCACGGCACCGCCGGCGCTCCCTAGGTCCTGGTGCCAGGGCCTGGTGGCGCCGGGAGCCACACGCCGGGAGCAACAAGGAGAGGAACCCGCATGAGTGACCGAATCACTGTGGAAGAACTGTCCGAACTCATGAAGAAGGCCGCCGGCATCACCGTCAGCCCCGAGGAACTGGCGGACCGGGCCGACACCGGCTTCGACGAGCTCGGCATCGATTCGCTCGGCCTGCTCGGCATCGTGGGCGAACTGGAGAACCGGCACGGCATGCCGATGCCGGCCGACGCGGAGCGCTGCAAGACGCCCCGGAAGTTCCTCGACCTCGTCAACAGCACCCTTCTGGCAGGAGCCTGAGATGGCCGGACACACTCAGAACGAGATCACCATCGCCGCACCGGTGGACCTGGTGTGGGAGATGACCAACGACGTGGAGAAGTGGCCGCAGTTGTTCAGCGAGTACGCCTCCGCGGAAATCCTGAAGCAGGAGGGCGCCAAGTGCACCTTCCGGCTGACCATGCACCCCGACGAGAACGGCACGGTGTGGAGCTGGGTCTCCGAGCGGGAGCCGGACCGGGACACGCTCACCGTGAAGGCGCGGCGCGTGGAGACCGGGCCGTTCGCCCACATGGACATCCACTGGCGCTACGAGGAGGTCCCGGGCGGCACCCGCATGGTCTGGACCCAGGACTTCGCGATGAAGCCGGAGGCCCCGGTCGACGACGACTGGATGACCGACAACATCAACAAGAACTCCAAGGTCCAGATGGCGCTCATCCGGGACAAGGTCGAGGCGGCGGCCGGGCGGCGGCCCGAGCCGGCCCTGGCCACCGACTGAGCCGGACCGGACGACAGGAGCGGATCCATGCACCAGGCCCTGATCGTGGCCCGGATGGCGCCGGGCTCGGCCCCGGACATCGCCAAGATCTTCGAGGAGTCCGACCGGGGGGAGCTGCCGCACCTGGTCGGCGTCACCCGGCGCAGCCTCTTCCAGTTCGGCGACGTGTACATGCATCTCGTCGAGGCCGACCGGGACCCGGGCCCGGCCATCGCCAAGGTGGCCGGCCACCCCGAGTTCCGGGGCATCAGCGAGCGGCTGTCGTCGTACGTGAGCGCGTACGACCCCGAGACGTGGCGCTCGCCGAAGGACGCGATGGCGCGGCGTTTCTACCTCTGGGAGCGCGACGGCCGCGGCTGACGCCGCCGGCGTCGCCGGTTCGACACCAGGAGCGTCGTACGAGGACGTCGTGAGGAAGGCCGCACGGGGCGGCCGTGCGGGAAGGCCGTACGGGGACGCCGTACGGGAAGGTCGTACGGGGACGTCGTGCGGCGGACGGACAACGGCCGCCGAGCCCGCGCTGTCGCGGGCCCGGCGGCCGTCGTCGCGGGCGGTTCGCCCGCCGGGTGGGTCAGGCGGGGACGGTGCAGTCGAAGGCGTGCAGGTAGGGGTTGACCGGGCTGATGTCGTCGATGACCAGGCCGGCCGCCTCCAGGCGGCTCTCCATCGACTTCGTGGTGTGCTTGGCGCCGCCGACGTTGAGCAGCAGCAGCAGGTCCATGGCGGTGCTGAACCGCATCGACGGGGTGTCGTCCACGAGGTTCTCGATGACCACGACCCGTGCCTTGGGGCCGCCCGCCTCCATGACGTTGCGCAGGCAGCGGGCGGTGGAGTCGTCGTCCCACTCCAGGATGTTCTTGATGATGTAGACGTCGGCCCGGACCGGGACGGCCTCGCGGCAGTCGCCGGGCACGATGTCCACCCGGTCGGCGAGCGAGCCGCCCTCGCGCAGTCGCGCGTCGGCGTTGTCCACGACCCGCGGCAGGTCCATCAGGGTGCCGTGCATCCGCGGGTACTTCTCCAGCAGGCTGGCCACCACGTGGCCCTGGCCGCCGCCGATGTCGGCGACCGACGCGGCGCCGGACAGGTCGAGGAGTTCGGCGACGTCGCGGGCGGACTGCTTGCTGGAGGTCGTCATGGCCCGGTTGAAGACGTCCGCCGACTCGGGGGCGTCCTCGTTGAGGTAGACGAAGAACTCCTTGCCGTACAGGTCCTCGACGACGTTGCGGCCGGTGCGCACCGCCTCGTCGAGTTTCGGCCAGGCGTCCCAGGTCCACGGTTCGGTGCACCACAGGGAGATGTTGCGCAGGCTGTTCGGGTCGTCCTCGCGCAGCAGCCGGGACATGTCGGTGTGCGCGAAGGCCCCGTCGGGACGCTCTTCGAAGACGCCGTAGCAGGTCAGTGCCCGCAGCAGCCGGCGCAGCGGCTTGGGTTCGGTCTTCACCGCGGCGGCGAGGTCCTCCGCGGCCAGGGGGGTGTCGCCGAGCGCGTCGGCCACGCCGAGGCGGGCCGCGGCGCGGAGGGCGGCGGCGCACGCCGCCCCGAACACGAGCTCCCTGAGCCGCATGGACGGCGGTGGGGCGGTCTGAGCGGTCGTCATGCGCCGCCTTCCTTCCTTCGATGGTGTGCAGGTGGGGTGCGGCTCAGCACAGCCCCGCGGGCCTGGAGGCCCGGCAGGCGTTGTGGGCGAACGTGTTGCCGCGCTTGGTGCTCTCCTGGTTGACCAGGTCGGCGGGGGCGTTGCCGGACAGCGAGTTCTCGGCGATCCGGTTGTCGTCGCTGGTGGCGCCGACGAAGCTCTTGAACAGGACGATGCCGCCCGACAGCGGGGAGGTGCCCGCGTTCCCGGTGACCAGGTTGCCGGTGACCTCGGCCTTCTCGGCGCCGGTCAGGACGATCCCGGAACCCTGGAGGAAGGGCAGCCGGTCGGTCTTGGCGCAGTACTTGTTGTTCTTCACGACGCGGTTGCCGCGCACGGTCAGCGCGCCGGCCTTCGGCTTGTTCTCGTCGCCGACGACGAAGACGCCCGCGCAGTTGCCGGTGATGGCGTTGGCGGCGACGGTGAGGTTGCGCAGCCGGCGGACGGTGACGCCGACCCGGTTGCCCGTCAGCAGGTTGTGCGTGATCAGTGCTTCCTTGCTGTCGGCGGCGCCCTGTTCGGCGGTCATGGTGTTGGCGAGGAAGATGCCCGCGTCGCCGTTGCTCCGCGCGGCGTCGCGCTCGTAGGTGCTGTGCTCGGAGTGTTCCTCGGCGAAGCCCCAGGCGCCGTTCTTGTCGGAGGTGACGTGCCGGACGGTCAGCCCGTCGGCGCCCACGGAGATCATTCCGGCCCGGGAGTAGCCGGTCAGGACCAGGTTCGAGACGGTGACACCCATGAGGCGCTTGGCCTTGGTGCCCGCCACGCAGATGCCGTTGCCGCGCTTGCCGCAGACGTCCGTGGCCTTCGTGGCCGGTTTCAGGACGGTGGAGCTGCCGGAGCCGCGCAGGGTCAGGCCGGGCGTCGTGATCTTGACGCTCTGGTGGTAGGTGCCGGGCAGCACCCGCACGGTGTCGCCCGGCCGGGCGGCGTCCACCGCCTTCTGGATCGATTCCCCGGGGTGGACCAGGTGCGTCGTCGGCACCGAGACCGGTGCGGCCGCGGCGACGCCGGAGGCGACGAGCGCTGCGGCGCAGACCAGCAGGGAGATGTGGCGTTTCGTCATATTCTGTACGCTATGACCTGATGACCCTCTGGACTGCCCGATGGGCCGTCCGGCGGCGTGTCACACCCGTACGCCGGCCTTTCGTGCACGTCGGCTCTCCGCCCCCGTCGGTCTTCCGCGCACGTCGGCTCTCCGCCCCCGTCGACCATGCGTGCACGCGGGTCCGTCCCCTCGTGCGGGGGTCCGTCCGGGCGCGCGGCGCGCCCGTTCCCCACGGTGTCCGGCGCCCGGTTCAGGCACGCGGCGGGGCCCGCCGGCCCCGGCGCACGGTTCAATCGCGCAGCGCGCGGCCGATCTCCAGTTGCACGGTCTCCAGCGGCCGGCCGTCCTCGATCTCCCACAGGCAGTTCTGGAGCACCCGCCCGAGCGTCCAGGCGCGGGCGCGCGCCCGGTCCAGGCCGAGCCGCGCGGTCAGCGCGTCGAAACGCCACTGGGTCTCGGCGGGGTCGTAGCGGTTGTCGAGCGCGGGCATCAGGTCGAACGCGGGGTCACCGGCGAGCGGTTTGGGGTCGATGGCGAGCCAGGGCGCGCGGTCGGCGGCGAGGACGTTGTCGTAGTGCAGGTCCCAGTGCAGCAGCCGGTCGCCGGGGTCACCGGCGACCTCGCGCACGGCCGCCGCGCAGTCGGCGAGCAACCGCCGGTCGGCGGCGTCCGGCACCCGGGTCAGGGCCCACGGCACCTGCTCCAGCATCGCCTGCGCGATGTCGCCCAGCCGCCGCACCCCCGCCGGGGCGGGCACGGAGGTGAGCCGCGCGAGGAGTGCGCCGATCACCCCGACGGCCGCGCGGCTGTCCGGCAGTCCCGACAGCGTCCTGGACTCGTCCAGTCGTTCGAGCAGCAGGGTGCAGGTGGGTTCGTCGTGCTCCAGCAGTCGTACGGCGCCCTCGCCGGCCCAGGCGCGCAGCGCGACCGGCTCGCCCGCGCTCTCCTCGTCCAGGGGCTGGAGCTTGAGCGCGGCCGGTGTCCCTTCCCCGAGCCCTGACGAGCAGGGGGCGCCCCCGGCCCGCACCACCGGGAGGACCAGCGCGCACACCCCGCACATCGGCGGGCCGTCCAGGCGCAGGTCCCAGCGCGCGAGGAAGCGGGCCGCCCGCTGCGGCAGCCCGGCGACGAACGCCCGGCCCGCCGCTCCGTTGAACTTCTCCTGCGTAGCGGCCAGCTCGGCGGGCACCTCGATCACGGTGCCGACCATACTGGCCGGTGTGAGCGGGGTCATCCGGTTTCGGCAGGGGCTTCGGGCGGTGACGGCGTACGTGCGCGCCGCGCCGGGGACGTACGTCTGGCTGCTGATCCTGTTCGTCACCACCGTCGCCCTGCACCGCATGTCGCCGGGTTTCGAGGAGGACTTCCTGCGGCAGCGCTCGACGAACATCCACGAACTGTCCGACAGCCCGGTACGGGTGCTGTTCGCCAGCGCCATGTGGATCCCGAGCGGGCGCTGGCTGCCGTACGCCGCCTTCTACTCGGTCTTCCACGCGCAGGCCGAGCGCTGGCTGGGCACCCTGCGCTGGATCGTGGTGTGCGTGGCCGCGCACGTGCTGGCCTCGCTGATCAGCGAGGGGGCGCTGCTGTGGGCGATCGGGCGCGGTGTGGCCCCCGCATCCGCGGTCGACACCCTGGACGTCGGGGTCAGCTACGCGCTGGCGGGGGTGGCCGCGGTGCTGACCTACCGGATCCGCAGGCCCTGGCGGTATCCGTACGCCGCCGCGGTGCTCTTCTTCTTCGGGGTGCCGCTGCTGGCCGGGCGCACCTTCACCGATCTCGGGCATTTCACCGCCGCGCTGATCGGTCTGGGGTGCCGGCCGCTGGCCAAAGGCGCCGGAAAAGCACGGAATCCGAAGGAGACACCGACGCCCACCAGGCGTTAACGTCCGGCCATGAGCAGCTCGGCGAGGAATGCCGCGGGCGGCGGCACAGACAACGGCGGCGTCGTGAACGGCGGCATCTCCTTCTGGTTCGCGGACGACGGCGTCCCCGCCGTGCGCGAACCGCTCACCGGGGACGCGAGCGCCGACGTGGTGATCGTCGGCGGCGGGTACACGGGGCTGTGGACGGCGTACTACCTGAAGAAGGCCGCGCCGTCCCTGCGCATCACCGTCCTGGAACAGAAGTTCTGCGGTTACGGCGCCTCCGGCCGCAACGGCGGCTGGCTCTACAACGGCGTCGCCGGCCGCGACCGGTACGCGAAGCTGCACGGCCACGAGGCCGCCGTACGGCTCCAGCGCGCGATGAACCACACCGTGGACGAGGTGATCCGCGTCGCCGCCGAGGAGGGCATCGAGGCCGACGTCCACAAGGGCGGCGTCCTGGAGGTGGCCCGCACCCCCGCCCAGCTGGCCCGCCTGAAGGTCTTCCACGAGCACGAGCTGGCGTACGGCGAGAAGGAGCGCGAGCTGTACGGCGCCCGCGAGACCTCCGAGCGGATCCGGGTCGCCGACGCCGTCGGCTCCACCTGGACCCCGCACGGCGCGCGCCTGAACCCGGCCAAGCTGGTCAAGGGCCTCGCATCGGTGGTGGCGGCGCTCGGCGTGACGATCCACGAGGCGACCCCGGTCACCGAGATCCGCCCCCGGCACGCGGTCACCCCCTACGGCACCGTCCGCGCCCCCTACGTGCTGCGCTGCACGGAAGGCTTCACCGCCTCCCTCAAGGGGCAGCGGCGCACCTGGCTGCCCATGAACTCCTCCATGATCGCCACCGAGCCGCTGAGCGGGGCGCAGTGGGCGGCGCTCGGCTGGGACGGCCGCGAGACCCTCGGCGACATGGCGCACGCCTACATGTACGCCCAGCGCACCGCCGACGACCGCATCGCGCTCGGCGGGCGCGGCGTGCCGTACCGCTTCGGCTCGCGCACCGACAACGACGGCCGCACCCAGCGCGAGACCGTCCGCGACCTGCGCGACATCCTCGTCGGCTTCTTCCCCTCCCTGGCCGGGCTGCGGATCGCGCACGCCTGGTCCGGTGTCCTCGGCGTCCCGCGCGACTGGTGCGCGACCGTCACCCTGGACCGCGGCAGCGGCCTGGGCTGGGCCGGCGGCTACGTCGGTTCGGGCGTCGCCACCACCAACCTGGCCGCTCGCACCCTGGCCGACCTGGTCCGGCTCGACTCCGGTCAGGCGGGCGCGACCCCGCTGACCGGCCTGCCCTGGGTGGGCCACAAGGTCCGCAAGTGGGAACCGGAGCCGCTGCGCTGGCTGGGCGTGCAGGGCATGTACGCCACCTACCGCACGGCGGACCGCCGCGAGGCCCTCACCCACAGTGCCCGCTCCTCCGCACTGGCCCGGCTCGCGGACCGGGTGGCGGGACGGAGCTGAGGACGGCGGAGCGCGGTCGGGGCGTGGGGCGTGACCGACGGGACTGGAGGACGGCGGAGCGCGGCCGGGTGCGGCCGGGCACCAATGCCCGTGTGCGCGGGGTCCCGCAGAGGGAGGGCCCCGGGTGCGACTCGGGACCCTCCCCGCCCCTCGCGGGTCTCGGCGGCCCCGCCTTGCGGGGCCGGCTCAGGCCACCGACTCCGGTACGGCGCCTTCCGCCGGGACGGTGTGCTTGGGCGCGCGGGCCGTCACCATCAGGCCCGCGACCAGCCCGGCCAGGAGCATGACGGCCGCGGCCCACCAGATCGCGACCGTGTAGCCGTGCACGATGCCCTGCGGTACCACCCGGGCCCGGTCTGCCGGTGAGCGCAGGCGCGCGGTGATGTACGCCGTGCTGCTGGAGATGGCGACCGTGTTGAGCAGCGCGGTGCCGATCGAACCGCCCACCTGCTGGGCCGTGTTCACCGTCGCGGAGGTCACGCCCGCGTCCTGCGGGGCGACGCCCGTGGTGGCGGTGGCGAACACCGGCATGAAGGTCAGGCCCATGCCGAGGCCCATCAGCAGCAGCGCGGGCAGCACCTCGGTGGTGTACTGCGAGGCGACCGTGAGCCGGGTCAGCAGCAGCATGCCGCCCGCCGCCAGCAGCATCCCCGGGACCATGAGCGCGCGGGGCGCCACGTGGTGCAGCAGCCGGGCCGAGATCTGGGTGGAGCCGACGATGATCGCGGCGGTCAGCGGCAGGAAGGCGAGCCCGGTCCGCAGCGGCGAGTAGCCGAGGATCTCCTGGAGGTAGTAGGTCATGAACAGGAACAGCCCGAACATGCCGATCACGGCCAGCAGCATGGTCAGGAGGCAGCCCGCCCGGGTGCGCTCGCGCAGGATGCGCAGGGGCAGCAGCGGCACCGGCGCCCGCGTCTGCCACCACACGAACGCCGCCAGCACCGCGGCGCCCGCCGCGAGCAGGGCGAGCACCAGCGGGTCCGTCCAGCCGCGCGGCTGCGCCTCGCTGAAGCCGTAGACCACGGCGACCAGGCCGCCGCAGCCCAGCAGCACGCCCGGCACGTCCAGCCGGGCGCCCGCGTGCCCCGGCCGGTCGCGCAGCAGTGCGAACGCGCCGAGCACGGCGAAGACGGCGATGGGCACGTTCACGTACAGGCACCAGCGCCAGTCCAGGTACTCGGTCAGCAGACCGCCGAGGAGGAAGCCGATCGCCGAGCCGCTGCCCGCCAGCGCGCCGTAGATCCCGAACGCCTTGCCGCGCTCGCGCGGATCGGTGAAGGTCGTGGTCAGCAGGGAGAGCGCGGAGGGGGCCAGGACCGCCGCGAAGGCGCCCTGGAGGGCCCGCGCACCGAAGAGCATGCCGGAGGACGTCGCCGCGCCGCCGAACGCTGAGGCGGCGGCGAAGCCGGCGAGTCCGATGACGAACGTGCGTTTGCGCCCCACCAGGTCGGCGACCCGCCCGCCCAGCAGGAGCAGCCCGCCGAACGCGAGGCTGTAGGCGGTGATCACCCACTGGCGGTTGGCGTCCGACATGTGCAGATCGCGCTGGGCGGAGGGCAGGGCGATCTGCACGATGGTCGCGTCCAGCACCACCATCAGCTGCGCGATCGCGATCACCACCAGCGCCCACCAGCGGTGCGCGTCCGAGGGCCGGGCGTGGCGGGGCTGGTGCCCGGTGTGGTGATGCCGGGTGTGGTGCCGGTGTACGACGGAGGATTCACCTTTTCGGGTGATACTCATCCCGCCAGAACAGCACGAATCGGATCATTTCGCATCCCCCGGGGCGCCGTGCCGGGCCGAAGCGGTCCGCCCGGCGGGCTCCTTCGTCTTTCGTCGGTACGGCCGTCCGGGCCCCCGTTTCGTGACATCGCCGGTGTCCGCGCAGGTCGGAAGGGTCGGCAGGGGCTCTGTGGGGGGCGCTGTCAGTGGTGGGGTGCAGGATGGGGGCATGGCGAGGAGAGCGGTCGGCGGGACGGGCGGAGCCGGCGGGACGGGCGGGTCCGGCACCGGCCGGGGCGGGGTGAAGGCGGCGCGGCGGCCCGAGGTGCGGCTGCCCGCGCTTCAGGCGTACGACGGCGCGGGACTGGCGCCGGACGGCGACTACGACGGGGTGGAGTTCCGGGAGGCGGACCTCTCGGGGCAGGACGGCGCGGGCGCCCGGTTCATGGACTGCGCGCTGCGGGGGTGCGTCCTGGACGACGCGTCACTGCGCCACGCGCGTCTGCTCGACACGGTCCTCACCGGCGTGCGGGGCGTCGGTACGAGCCTCGCGGACGCGACTCTGCGCGACGCCGAGCTGGTCGACGCCCGGCTCGGCGGGGTGCAGCTGCACGGTGCGGTCCTGGAGCGGGTGTGGATCCGCGGCGGCAAGATCGGCTACCTGAACCTGCGCAGGGCGAAGCTGCGGGACGTGGTCTTCGAGGGCTGCGTCCTGGTCGAGCCGGACTTCGGGGGAGCCCGGCTGGAGCGGGTCGAGTTCGTGGACTGCGTGCTCAAGGGCGTCGACTTCGGCGGGGCGACGCTCAGCGACGTCGACCTGCGCGGGGCCGCCTCGCTGGAGATCGCGCGGGGCGTGGACCGGCTGGCGGGGGCGGTGATCAGCACGGGTCAGCTGCTCGACCTGGCGCCGGTGCTGGCGGCGGAACTGGGGGTCAGGGTGGAGGACTGAGGGGCGGACGCGTGACGCCTGCGGACGGGGGCCGCCGGGCAGGCGTACGCCGGACCGGCGCGCGTCGCACCGGCGCGCGGCGGACGGGGGCGCGGCGGACGGGGGCGCGGCAGGGGAGGGGCGGGGACAGGGAGTCAGGACATGCGGGGGAAGCGGGCCTGGAGGGTCCACAGCGCGGGGTTCTCCGCGAGGTCCTCGTGCAGGTCGCACAGGTCGGCGATCAGGTCGTGCAGGAAGTCCCGTGCCTCGCGGCGCAGCTCGGCGTGGGAGAAGGACAGCGGGGGCTCCTCGGCCGGCATCCAGTCGGCCTCGATGTCCACCCACCCGAACCGGCGCTCGAACAGCATGCGGTCGGTGGACTCGGTGAAGTCCAGCTCCGCCCGCTGGGGCCGGGCCGCCCGGGAGCCGGCCGGGTCCCGGTCCACCTGTTCCACGATGTCGCACAGCGCCCACGCGAAGTCGAGCACCGGTACCCAGCCCCAGGCCGTGGCCAGCTCCTGGTCCGACTTGGTGTCCGCGAGGTAGACGTCGCCGCAGAACAGGTCGTGGCGCAGGGCGTGGACGTCCGCCCGGCGGTAGTCCGTCTGCGGAGGGTCGGGGAAGCGGTTGGAGAGGGCGTAGCCGATGTCGAGCACGTAGGGATGGTGCCACGGCCGCCGCATAGGATCGCACTCGTGTCCCGAACAGCGCTGTTTGTCCGAGCTGCCGGCGCGTTACTGCTGTGCGCCCTCCCGCTGACCGCCTGCGACGGCGGCGTCCACGGCCGTCCGGGCGGTTACGGTCTGCGTGACCCGTACTTCCCCAAGGCGGGCAACGGCGGGTACGACGTGACCCACTACGACCTCACCCTCGCCTACGACCCGGACCACCGCCGCCTCACCGGCACGGCCGTCGTCACCGCCCGCGCCACCGAGGACCTGTCCGCCTTCGACCTCGACCTCCTGGGGATGGACGTGGGGAGCGTGACCGTCGAGGGGAAGGGCGCCCGTTTCCACCGGGCCGGCCAGGAGCTGACCGTCCGGCCGCACGACGAGCTGGACGAGGGCGAGACCTTCAGCACCACCGTCCGCTACTCCGGCACCCCCCGGACCGTCACCGACGCCGACGGGGCGAAGGAGGGCTGGCTGCCCACGGCCGACGGCGCGCTGGCGCTCGGTCAGCCGGTCGGCTCGATGGCGTGGTTCCCCAGCAACAACCACCCCTCCGACAAGGCCACGTACGACATCTCCGTCTCCGTGCCCGCGAGCCGGAAGCTGACCGCCGTCTCCAACGGCGAACTGAAGAACACGACGACCAGCGGGGGCCGTACGACGTACCGCTGGCACGTCGGCGAGCCGATGGCGACCTACCTCGCCACGGTCGCCATCGGCGAGTTCGAGGTGCGCCGCTCCACCCTGGCGAACGGCCTGCCGGTGTACACGGCCGTCGATCCCGCCCTGGCCCGGGCCGGCGACCCGGTGCTCGCGCAGATCCCCGAGATCATGGACTGGGCGGAGTACAACTTCGGCCCCTTCCCCTTCTCCTCCACCGGCGCGATCGTCGACCGCGTTCCCGGTGTCGGCTACGCGCTGGAGACCCAGAACCGGCCCGCGTTCCCCAGCGCCCCCGACACCAGCACCCTCGTCCACGAACTGGCCCACCAGTGGTACGGCGACTCCGTCACCCCGAAGACCTGGCGGGACATGTGGCTCAACGAGTCGTTCGCCACGTACGCGGAGTGGCTGTGGAAGGAGGACCACGACGGCCCCAGCGCGCAGGAGACCTTCGACACCGTCTACCGCGGCGACGGCGACAACGGGACGGACATCTGGGCCTATCCGCCCGGCCGGCCGAGCAGTGCGGCGGTCCTCTCGGACGCGCCCGTGTACGACCGCGGCGCGATGGTCCTGCACAGGATCCGCCAGACCGTCGGGGACGACGCCTTCTACGGCATCGCCCAGGGCTGGGCCGCGGCCCACCGCCACGGCAACGCCTCCACCGCCGACTTCACGTCCTACGTGGAGAAGAAGGTCCCCGGCAAGGACTTCAGCGCGATCTGGCGGGACTGGCTGTACGGGAAGGGCAAGCCCGCACGTCCGTGAGGAAGCTGCCGGGACCGTCCCGAGGGGTTCTCGCTCGTGCTGCCCGGGTCGCCTGCCCGGTTCCCCTGCTCGCTTCCTCAGCCCGGTTCATCGGCCCAGTTCCTTGCGCAGCACCGCGCAGGGACGGCCCCGGCCCCGGTCCTCGCGGTGGTCGACGACGGTGTAGCCGAGGGCGGTCCAGAAGGCGAGGCCCGTGTGGTTGCCGTCCAGGACGGCGAGGCGGACGCCGGTGCGGCCCGCTTCGCGGAAACGGTCCTCCACCAGAGCCGCGAGCCGCCTGCCGTGGCCCTGGCGCCGGGCCGCCGCGTCCACCATCAGCAGGCCGATCCACGGGTCCGGGTCGGCCGGGTCGGGGTGGTGGTCCAGAGTGACGGCGATGCCCACGAGAGTGCCCGCGCCGCGGGCCAGGAGCACCTGCGCGCCCGGGTGGGCCAGCTCGTCCGCGAGCGCGGCGGCGACCTGCTCGGGGCGGATGTCGTCCGGGTCGGGGAAGTCACCGCTGAGGGCGTGGAAGTCGCGCTGGGAGGCGTAGAGCGCGGTGAGTTCGGTCAGCAGCTCGCCCGGCAGGCCGTGCTCGGGGGAGAGCGGCAGAGGCTGGAGGATCATGCGCGCACCGTACGCGGCGGCGGTGTCCGGGCGTCGCCCGGTGCGGGAGGGCGCCGGAGCCCGGCCCCGCGACGGCTGACGCGCAGGGCCGGGCTCCGGGCGTGGTGTGACGGCCCGTCAGACGTTCACACCGAAGTCCTGGGCGATGCCGACCAGGCCCGAGGCGTAACCCTGGCCGACCGCGCGGAACTTCCACTCCGCGCCGTTGCGGTACAGCTCGCCGAAGACCATGGCGGTCTCGGTGGCGGCGTCCTCCGACAGGTCGTAGCGGGCGATCTCGGCGCCGCCGGCCTGGTTGACGATGCGGATGTAGGCGTTGCGGACCTGGCCGAAGTTCTGGCTGCGGTTCTCGGCGTCGTAGATGGAGACCGGGAAGACGATCTTGTCGACGTCGGCCGGGAGCCCGGCCAGGTTGACGTTGATCGCCTCGTCGTCGCCCGCGCCCTCGCCGGTGCGGTTGTCACCGGTGTGGACGATGGTGCTGTCCGGGGTCTGCTTGTTGTTGAAGAAGACGAAGTGGGCGTCGGAGTACACCTTGCCCTGGGTGTTGACCGCGATGGCGGAGGCGTCCAGGTCGAAGTCCGTGCCGGTGGTGGTGCGGACGTCCCAGCCGAGGCCCACGGTGACGGCGGTCAGGCCCGGGGCTTCCTTGGTGAGCGAGACGTTGCCGCCCTTGGAGAGGCTTACAGCCATTGTTGGGAGTCCCTTCCCTCGTTGCGTGTGCGGACGAAGCTACCGCCACCTCTAGGAACGCCGAGAGGGGTCCCCATGGTTCCGGATGTCTTTACCTTTTTTACCAAGCCGGGTTCGAACGGCCGGACCGGTCGGACGGGACGCCGCCGCGCCGGTTCCGGGAAAACCCGGTGACGCGGCCCGGACCGGCGCGGGACCATGGAGGACATGTCCGGTCCCTATGTCATCCGCGGCTCCGTCGCGCTCCCCGAGGCCGAGCTGGCCTGGCGCTTCTCGCGGTCCTCGGGACCCGGAGGCCAGCACGTCAACACCACCGACAGCCAGGTGGAACTGCGCTTCGACCTGGCGCGCACCGAGGCGCTGCCCGAGGTGTGGAAGGAGCGCGCCCTGCGGCGGCTGGCGGGCAGGCTCGTCGACGGGGTCGTCACCGTCCGCGCCTCCGAGCACCGCTCCCAGTGGCGCAACCGAGAGACCGCCGCCGTCCGCCTGGCCTCCCTCCTCGCCGAGGCGACCGCGCCCCCGCCCAAGCCCCGCAGGCCCACCCGTGTCCCCCGCGGCCTCAACGAACGCCGCCTGCGCGAGAAGAAGCAGCGCTCGCAGACGAAGCGGGGGCGGTCGGGGCGCGACTGGGGGTAGTACTGCGACCGGGTCCGCGCCGCCTCAGCGGCCCGGTTCTCGCGTCAGGTCCAGGACGCCTACCGTCTGGCCGCCGCTCGTCTCGTCGTTCGTGCGGAAGCCGAGCCCGAGGTAGAAGCGCTCCGGGCCGTCGGGGCCCGGGTGCCAGGTGACGTACATCCGCTTGGTGCCCCGGCGGCGCAGTTCGGCGGCGACGGCGGTGACGGCGAACCGGCCGTAGCCGCGGCCCTGCTCGCCGGCCGCGATGTTCAGCCGCCACAGGCCCGAGCGGATCACGCTGCCGTCCAGGCGCCAGTCGATGTCGAAGAAGGCCATCAGGAAGCCCACGGGCCGCCCCCCGTCGGTGATCAGCCGCGGCCAGGCGACGTCAGGATGGACGTAGGCCTCGGCGAGGGACTTCACGACCGGTGCGACCGCGTGCTCCTGGTCGGGGCGGACCCGGATGCCGAGCGCGGCGTCCAGGTTCGCGGGGGTGATCTCTTCGAGGCGGGGCGCGGCAGCGGCGGAGGCGGCGACGGGGACCGGAGCGGTGTCGGTGCCGGTGTCGGTGCCGGGGTCAGGGATGGTCACCGGCGCACCGTAGGCGGGGCGGCTGCCGTCCGGCCACAGGATTACGCGACAGCCCGGGCGCCGGCGGCGGCCCCGGAGGTGCGGATCAGCCCGGGTGCTGGTGTCGGTCCCGGAGGTGCGGATCAGCCCGGGTGCTGGTGTCGGTCCCGGAGGTGCGGATCAGCCCGGGTGCCGGTACCGCCCTCGGGTGAGTGGATCAGCCGAGGTGCCGGTACCGCCCCCGGAAGTACAGCAGCGGGCCGCCCTCGGCGCTCGGCAGCCGGGCGGACAGGACGCGGCCGACGACCAGCGTGTGGTCGCCCGCCACGACCCGCTGCTCGGTGCGCAGCTCCAGGGTGGCCAGAGCGCCGCCCACCAGCGGGGCGCCGGACACCTCGCCGCGGACGTAGGGGATGTCCTCGAAGAGCAGGCGGTCGCTGATGCGGCCCTTCATGGCGAAGCGGCCGGCGATGTGCCGCTGGCTCTCGGCCAGCACGGACACCGCCCACAGCGGCTGTTCGGCGAGCAGGTCGTCCATGCGGGAGCCCTCGCGCAGGCTGACCAGGGCCAGCGGCGGGTCGAGGGACACCGACAGGAACGCCGTCGCGGTCATCCCCACGTCCTCGCCGCGCGGCGCCAGCGGGTCCTCCGGGTCGAGCGGCGGCTCCTGCGCGGTCACCAGGACCACGCCCGCGGCCAGTCGGGACATCGCGGCTCGGAACTCGTCGTCGGTCACCCCCTCAGCATGCCCGGGGGAGGCGGCGGCGAGGGCGGAGGACAGGGCGTGGGAAGTGTTCAGCACACATCAACGCTAATGACCGCCCCGCGCCGCCCGCATCGGGCCTCGGCCCGAGCCCGGACCTAGGACCATGGGCCGATCAGGAGCCGACGGAACCGGTGATTCCAGCCCGTTCCCGGGCCCGCTCGTGCATCATGGCCGCACGTCGCGGAGTTTGCGTTCAGTCAACGCTTCGGAAAAAAGCAGAAACTCCACTCAATTGTTCACGTTCATCTGTGACTTGAGTCACAAGGAGCGTGAATTGTTGACCCTGTGTACCGAGTGGGCTTCACGCTGTGATTCAGTGGCGTAGACCGCACGGCACGATACGCCGAAGAGAACCCTTTGATTCACTGCGAGGTCTCGGGGGGAGGGCGAGCATGGAGACCGAGTCGGAGCCCTACGTCCGTCTTGCGGCCCTGCGGCAACTGCACCAGGTGATGGCGGACATGAACACCGCTCGGAGCCTGGCGGACACGCTGCAGACCGTCGCCGACGGCGTCGTGACCGGCCTCGGCTACGAACTGGCCTGCGTGAACCTCGTACGCTCCGACGGAGACCTCGTGGTCGCCGCCTTCTCCGGCAACACCGCCGCCGAGGCCCTCATCACCGGCCGGGCCGGCTCCCGCGAGTCCTGGGAACGCCGGCTGACCATGGGCGAGGCCTGGGGCGACCTGGTCTTCATCCCGCACACCGAGGGCTGGGTCCTCGACGACGACGACGTCCCGCAGTGGTACACCGACGGGCCCGCTCCCCGCTTCGAGGACGAGTGGCACCCCTCCGACCGCCTCTTCGCCCCCATGTACTCACCCGGCGCGCCCGGCGGCTCCCCGGGCGAACTGCTCGGCGTGCTCTCCGTGGACCGCCCGCGCAACGGCCGCCGCCCCGGCGCCTGGGGCCGCGAGGCCCTCCAGGTGTACGCGTTCCAGGCGGCCATCGCGATCAGCAACGCCCGGCTGCGCGCCAACATGCAGCGCGCCCTGCTCCGCCTGGAGCGCGAGCAGCAGGCACTGCGCGCCAGCGAGGAGAGCTTCCGGCAGGCGTTCGAGTACGCGCCCTCCGGCATGGCGATCGCCGAGATGGGCGGTGACCAGCACGGCCGGATCCTGCGCACCAACGACGCCCTGTGCCGCCTGCTGGGCCGCCCCGCCTCCGCGATGCGCCGCTACTCCTTCTCCGACCTCGTCCACCCCGAGGACATAGGCACCCTGCTGCGCACCTCCGCCGAGGGCGGCCGGGCGGAGCTGAGGCTGGGCCGCCGCGACGGCAGCTACGTCTGGGTGTCCCTGCGCAACTCCGTCGTCGCCGACGCCGCCGACGGCCCCCGCTTCCTGCTCACCCACGTCGAGGACATAGAGGAGCGCAAGCGCCGCGAGCTGCACCTCGCCCACCGCGCCTCCCACGACTCCCTCACCGGCCTGCCGAACTCCGCCGAACTGCGCTCCCGTCTCGCCGCGCGCCTGTGCCGGCGCCCCCACTCCGCGCTGAGCGGCGACCTCGACTCCCTGGACGCCGCGTACGGGCACCCGGCGTACGCCGCCGTCGAGGCCGGACACGACCACGGCTTCGACTTCGACTCCGGTCCGCAGGCCTACGACGCCTATGACCACCACGTGCACACCGTCGCCCCCGAGGACGACCGGGACGACGGCGCCAAGGGACTCGCCGTCCTCTTCTGCGACCTCGACGGCTTCAAGTCGATCAACGACCGGTTCGGGCACAACGCGGGCGACGCCGTCCTCATCGAGGTGGCCCGGCGGCTGTCCAACGGGGTGCGGGACGGCGACACCGTGGCCCGGCTCGGCGGCGACGAGTTCGTGATCCTCGCCGACGGCCTCGGCCGCGCCGACGCCCAGGACCTCGCCGTCCGGCTGCGCAACGAGATCATCCAGCCGATCCGCGCCGAGGGCCGGGCGGTCCGGGTCGGTGCCAGCTTCGGCATCGGATGGGCACATTGCGGGATGACGGCGGACGAAGTGCTGAAGTCCGCGGACGAGCGGATGTACGTCGAGAAACGATCTCGTCCCAAACAACATCGGCGGGCCGGATAAGCCGCTGGTCAGCGGCATGGTGCGGGGTGAGTCACCCATTCGGTCCCCGGGGAGCGGGTAGGCTCGGTCCAATCTCACGACGTACTGCACCCGACCCGCATTGTTGAGGAGACCTCAGGATGACGCCCGGCGACAACGGCCCGAGCACGCCCGAGGACGACGACCCGTTCGGCTACCTGTACGCCGACGGGCAGGCCAACGGAGCCCAGCCGCCCTCCGGCGGTTACGGCTACCCCGGCTCGGTCAACCGGGTCCGTGCCGTCGGCCAGCGTCAGTACGGCCAGCAGACCCAGCAGGCCCCCCAGGCCCCCACGGCGGCCTACGGCCAGGTCCCGCAGCAGGGCGCGTACGGCCAGCCGAACGCCCACTACGCCGCGCCCGAGACCCTGCCCGGCGGCCAGCAGCCGCCCCGGCAGGGCGGCCACGGCGCTCCGGGCGGCGGCGGTGGCCGCCGGGGCCCCAACACCAAGGGTCTGCTGATCGGCGCCGTCGCGGTGGTCGCCGCCGTCGTCATCGGCATCAGCGTCGCCATGATCGGCGACAAGTCCGACGACAAGGGTGGCGCCAAGGCGGGCGACTCCACCCCCACGGCCCCCCAGAGCACCGGGCCCAGCCCGTCGGCGAGCAGCAGCGTGGCCGCCGACGGCGAACTCCCGAAGATCGACGCGAAGGCGCTGCTGCTGGGCGGCGGCGCGACCACCGCCTCGGACGTCAAGGGCGCCCAGGCGGCAGGCGGCGTCTACGTCAACAACTTCGACAAGCCCGGCGCCTCCGTCACCTGGACGGTCAACGGCATCCCGGAGGACGGCAAGTACAGCGTCTACATCGGCTACAGCGTCCCCGGCAAGGACGGCAAGGCCACCCTCACGGTCAACGGCACCCCGTCCACCACGGCCGTCAAGCTGAAGAACTGGACGAACGCCGGCGAGGGCGACTACGAGAAGGGCTGGACGAAGACCTACAACTGGCTCCAGCTCAACAAGGGCACGAACACCCTCAAGGTCTCGTGCGAGCAGGGCGACCAGTGCGATGCCTACCTCGACCAGCTGTGGCTGGTCAAGGGCTGGGTCGGGGCCTGATCCAGGCGGCCTTCACGCCGCGCTGACCTCCCCCGTCACCTCCACCCGCCCCAGCAGCTTCTCGTACGCCGCGCGGTCGAACTCGCCCGCCGCCGGGGCCAGGACCGTGGCCGCAGAGAGGGCGACCGCCCGGGCCAGGCGGTCCGGCCAGGGCAGGTTCTCCACCAGGCCGGAGAGCAGGCCCGCGACCGCCGAGTCGCCCGCGCCGGTCGGGTTGCCGTGGACGCGGGCGGGCGGGGCGGCCCGCCACATGCCCTCGGGGGTGTGGGCGAGCAGGCCCTTGGCGCCGAGGGAGGCGATGACCGTGTGGGCGCCGCGCCTGCGGGCGTCCTGGGTGGCGCGCAGCGGCTCGTGGGAGCCGGTCAGCTCGGCCAGCTCGTCGGCGTTCGGCTTGATGACGTCGGGGCGGGCGGCCAGGCCGCGGCGCAGCGCCTCCCCGCTGGTGTCCAGCAGGACCGGTACCTCCGCGGCGCGTGCGGCGCGCACCAGGACGGCGTACGCGCCCACCGGCAGGCCGGGCGGCAGGCTGCCGCACAGCGCCACCGCCGACACGGAGGGGAGCAGGCCCTCGTAGGCGTCCTGGAACGCGGCCCACTCGGCGGCGGTGACGAGGGGGCCCGGCTCGTTGAGCTGGGTGGTGTCGCCGGTGTGCTCGTCCACCACCGCCACCGTGCGCCGGGTCGCGCCGGCCACCGGGACCAGCGCGTCCGTCAGGCCGGCCTCGGCCGCGATCCCGGCGTGCACCTCGTCTCCGGTGGCGCCGCCCGCGAAACCGGTGACCGTCACCTCGTGGCCGAGGGCCGCGAGGACCCGGGCGACGTTGATGCCCTTGCCGCCGGGCCGCTCGCCCACCTCCGACACGCGGTGCGAGGTGTGGGGCCGCAGGGACCGCACCCGGTAGGTGATGTCGAGAGCGGTGTTCAGCGTGACCGTGAGGATCACGTGGGCCGGCCTCCCCCAGTAGGTGCGCTAGTCACGCAAGTACGCCTGTCACGAAGCTCCGGCCGTCCGCCGGAGTTTCGATCATGCCAAACGGACGGCGTGCCGCCCACCCCTCGTACCGGTCACCGCGTCCGGCCGGGCGGTCGCGGGGGCGGACGGATCAGCCCAGTCGGGGATCGACCACCCATTCGCCGCGCCGCATCACGCCCTTGAGGACGAAGTCCTCGTCGAGCAGCACCAGGTCGGCGTCCTTGCCGGGCTCCAGGGAGCCGACGCGGTCGTCCATGCCGAGCAGCCGGGCCGGGTTGGCGGACAGAGCCCGTACGACGTCCTCGACCGGCAGCCGGTCGACGGTGACCGCGCGCCGGAACGCACGGTCCAGGGTGAGGGTGGAGCCCGCGATGGAGCCGCCCTCGACGAGCCGGGCCACTCCGTCGGTGACCTCGACCTCCAGCGGGCCGAGCAGGTAGCGGCCGTCGCCGGAGCCGGCGGCGTCCATGGCGTCGGTGATGAAGGCGACCCGGGCCGCGCCCGCGCGGTGGAAGGCCAGTTCCAGGGCGGCGGGGTGCAGGTGGACGCCGTCGTTGATCAGCTCGACGGTGACCCGCTCGTCCTCCAGGAGGGCGGCGATCGGGCCGGGGGCGCGGTGGCCGAGCGTCGGCATCGCGTTGAACAGGTGGGTGGCGACGGTGGCTCCGGCGTCGATCGCCGCCACGGTCTGCTCGTAGGTGGCGTCGGTGTGCCCGATCGCGGCGATCACGCCGTGCTCGGCGAGCATCCGTACGGAGTCGAGGCCGCCGGGCAGTTCGGTGGCGAGCGTGACCATCTTGGCGTGGCCGCGGGCCGCGTCGACCAGCTTGCGCACGTCGGCGGGGTCGGGCTCGCGCAGCAGCGCCTCGGAGTGGGCGCCCTTGCGGCACGGGGAGATGAACGGTCCCTCGAAGTGGATGCCCGCGATCTCGCCCTGTTCGGCCAGCTCGGAGAGGAGTCCGGCCTGCTGGGTGAGGATCTTCATGTCGTCGGTGACGGTGGAGGCGACGACGGTGGTGGTGCCGTGGGCGCGGTGGGCGCGGACGGCGGTCATGACGTCGTCGGCCGAGCCGGAGAAGGCCGCGCCGCCGCCGCCGTGGTTGTGGAGGTCGACGAAGCCGGGGACGAGCCAGTGCCCGGTGACGTCGACGGTCTCGGCGTGCTCGGGGGCGGCGTCGGTGATCCGCGTGCCGTCGACGATCACGCGACCGCCGTCCGCGATCCCGGTGGGCAGCACCACCCGGGCTCCGTCGAGAACCTTGCTGGGGGCCATCTGGTGGCTACCTCCGGTCAGTCGTGGAAGGGGAAGGAGAGGGGGCCGGGGCGGCTGCGGCGAGGAGGTCCCAGGCGAGCAGGCCCGCGCCCAGGCATCCGGCGGTGTCCCCGAGGGCCGCGGGGACGATCGTGGGCAGCTTCTGGAAGGTGACCCGGCGTCGGACGGCCTCCCGCAGCGGGCGGAAGAGTGTCTCCCCGGCCTCGGCGAGTCCGCCACCGATGATCAGCGTGCGCGGGTCCAGCAGGGTGAGCGCGGTGACCAGGCCGTCCGCGAGGGCGTCCACGGCCTCCTGCCACACCGCCTGTGCCCGTGCGTCGCCGGACTCCACGGCCTTGGCGCAGTCCGCCGCGTCCGCGCCGATCTCGCCGCAGGCCTCGGCCCAGGCCAGGCTGACCGCGGAGGCGGACGCGAACCGTTCCAGGCAGCCGTGCTGTCCGCAGGGGCAGGGGATGCCGCCGGGCCGGACGACGATGTGCCCGATCTCGCCGGCGAAGCCGTGCGCGCCCGCCTCCACCCGGCCGTCGATGCCGATGGCGCCGGCGATCCCGGTGCCCAGCGGGACGAACAGGAACCGGTCGGCACCCTTGCCCGCACCGATCCGGCCCTCGCCGAGTCCGCCGGTGCGCACGTCGTGGCCGAGGGCGACGGGGGTGCCGAGCCGCTTCGCGAGCAGGTCGCGCAGGGGTACGTCGCGCCAGCCGAGGTTGGCCGAGTAGGCGGCGACGCCCTGCTCCTCGTCGACGATGCCGGGGACGGCGACGCCTGCGGCCGCGGCCGGTTCGCCGAAGCGCCCGGCGCCGTACGCGCGCAGTTCGGCGGCGAAGCCGAGGATGCCCTCGACGACGGCGTCGGGGCCGCGCTCGCGGCCGGTGGGCCGGCGCGCCTGGTGGAGCAGCCCGCCGTTCTCATCGACCAGTGCGGCCTTCATGCCGGTGCCGCCCACATCGAGCGCGATGACGTGTCTCACAGGGGACAGTGTGGCCCTTCGACCCGCGAGAGGTCTAGTCCACTGCGCTGGTGTAGACCTATCTTGTCCGCATGGTGAACACGAGACGGTTGGGGCGGGAAAACGGTGCAGCGGCGTAGGACAGGAATGATCGCGGCGGCGTCCGCGCTGGGGATGACCTCGGTTCTCGGCGGCTGCGGGAGCACCGGATCCTCCGACGTCACCCTCCACCTGGTCGCCGCGGACTACGGCGACTCCTCGGCCAACGGCTCGCAGAAGTACTGGGACCGACTGGCCCGGGCCTACGAAGCTCAGCACTCGGGCGTGAAGGTCGACGTCAAGGTCTACTCCTGGACCGACGTGGACCGCAAGGTCAAGGAGATGGTCGACGCCGGTGACCCGCCGGACATGGCCCAGATCGGCGCGTACGCCGACTACGCGGCCCAGGACCTGCTCTACAAGGCCGACGACCTGCTCTCCATAGCCGTGCAGGCCGATTTCCTCGACCAGCTCTCCGAGGCCGGGCAGGTACGGCACCTGCAGTACGGCATCCCGTTCGCCGCCTCCACCCGCGTGCTCTTCTACAACAAGACGCTCTTCTCCCAGGCGAACCTCACCCCGCCCAAGACGTGGGACGACCTCGCCGCCGACGCCGAGGCCCTGAAGGCCAAGGGCGTGAAGTACCCGTACGCGCTGCCGCTCGGCCCCGAGGAGGCGCAGGCCGAGACCATGCAGTGGCTGCTCAGCGGCGGTGCCGGCTACACCGACGACATCGGTACGTACACGATCAACTCCCCGCAGAACGCCGAGACGTTCACCTGGCTCAGGGACGAGCTGGTCGGCAAGGGTCTGACCGGCCCCGTCGCCCCCGGCAAGCTCAACCGCGCAGACGCCTTCGACGCCTTCGCCAAGGGCCAGGTCGGCATGCTCAACGGCCACCCCACGCTGATGCAGAAGGCCACGCAGGCGGGCGTGAAGTTCGGCATGGTGCCGGTGCCGGGCAGGAACGGCACGCCCAAGGCCACCATGGGCGTCACCGACTGGATGATGGCCTTCAAGAAGAACGGCCACCGCAAGGAGGTCGGCGACTTCCTCGACTTCGTCTACAGCGAGAAGAACGTCCTCGACTTCTCCCGCGAGTACGACCTGCTGCCCGTCACCACCTCCGCGTCCGAGGCGATGGCCGCGGCCCCGCAGGACAAGAACCTGTGGCCCTTCCTCCAGGAACTGTCACTCGCCCAGCTCTACCCGGCGGGCAAGACGTCCTGGGCCCAGGTCAGCGCCGAGATCAAGAAGCGCATCGGCGGCACGGTCACCCCCGGCGGCGACCCCACGGGCGTCCTCAACCAACTGCAGACCCAGGCCTCACAGGCGGAGGCGAAGGAGAGCGCGGGGTGAGCCTCAGGGGCGGGGGCCGGCCCGAGGGGCTCCTGGGCCACTGTCGGCGGTGAGGGTTACGGTGCCCGTATGGACGTGAGCGACGAGCCGGACGGGGTGCGGGAGCCGGGCCTCGCGGGACGGGAGCGGGACATCCTCGCCCTGGAGCGGCGCGGCTTCACGGGCCCCGGCGCGAAGGAACGCGCGATACGCGAGGAACTCGGCCTCTCCCCCGTCCGCTACTACCAGCTCCTCAACGCCCTGCTCGACGACACGCGCGCGCTGGCGCACGACCCGGTGACGGTCAACCGGCTGCGCCGGGTGCGCGACGCGCGGCGGTCCGAGCGCTGAGCCACGGCCGCCGCCGAGGAGTGGGCCCGGCCGTGTGTGGATAGGTTCGGCGTATGGGCCACGACACGGATCCGACCAACCCCGCCCCCGACGCCCCCGCCCTGCCGACCCCGGTCACCCGGGCCGGGCGGGACGGGCTCGCCGCGCTGCTCGCACGCCCGGAACGCGCGGTGATCGCGCTCGACTTCGACGGCACGCTCGCGCCGATCGTGCCCGACCCGGACCGGGCCAGGGCCCACCCGGACGCGGTGCTGGCCCTGGCCGCGCTCGCCCCGAAGGTGGCCGCCGTGGTCGTGGTCACCGGCCGCCCCGCCGGGGTCGCGGTGCGCCACGGCGGCTTCGCCGGTGTGGCCGGCCTCGACCACCTCGTCGTCCTCGGCCACTACGGCGCCGAACGCTGGGACGCGGCCACCGCGACGGTCACCGCCCCGGCCCCGCACCCCGGCGTCGCCGCCGTCCGCGCGGAACTGCCCGGCTTCCTCGACCGGATCGGCGCCTGGCACGGCACCTGGATCGAGGAGAAGGGCCGCTCCCTGGCCGTCCACACCCGCCGCGCCCAGGACCCCCAGGCCGCCTTCGACGCGTTGCGCGGCCCGCTCGCCGACCTGGCCGCCCGGCACGGCCTGATCGTCGAACCGGGCCGTATGGTCCTCGAACTGCGCCCGCCGGGCATGGACAAGGGCGTCGCCCTCCTGGAGTACGTCCGCGACCTCGGCGCCGGCTCCGTCCTCTACGCCGGTGACGACCTCGGAGACCTGCCCGCCTTCACCGCTTTGGACAAACTCCGCTCCGACGGCCTGCCGGGCGTCCTCGTGTGCAGCGGCAGCACGGAGGTGACCGAACTGTCGGACCGCGCGGACCTGGTGGTACCGGGCCCGGCGGGTGTGGTGCAACTGCTGGGGGCACTGGCGGCCCACATGTGACCCCCGGGGCCCCGGCGAGTTCCGGCCCCGGCCCCGGCCCCGGCCCCGGCCCCCGGCCCCGGAGCCCGGGGCACGGCGGCGCCGCCGGTTCAGCCCGCGTTCAGTTCGTGCAACTGGTCCAGGAACCACTGGGCCGGGGGGAGCGCGGTGGCTGCCGCGGCCAGGCGGTTCGTGCGTTCGGAGCGTTCCGTCCCGGGCATGTTCAGGGCCTCGTGCAGCGCCGCCGCCGTGCCCGCCACGTCGTAGGGGTTCACCACCAGCGCGTCCCCGCCCAGCTCGGCGTACGCGCCCGCCTCCCGTGACAGCACCAGCGCGCACCCCGAGTCGGAGATCACCGGTACCTCCTTGGCGACCAGGTTCATCCCGTCCCGGATGGGGTTGACCAGCGCCACGTCGGCGATCCGGTAGGCCGCCAGCGAGCGGGCGAAGTCGTCCTTGACGTGCAGGACGACCGGCGTCCACCCGGGCGTGCCGAACCGCTGGTTGATCTCCTCCGCCAGCCGCCGCACCTCGGCCGTGTACTCCCGGTAGACGGCGAGGTCCTGCCGTGAGGGGTAGGCGAAGGCGATGTGCACCACCCGTTCGCGCCACTCGGGGCGGTCCTCGAGCAGTTGCCGGTACGCCAGCAGCCCACGCACGATGTTCTTCGACAGCTCGGTGCGGTCCACCCGGACGATCGTCCTGCGCGCGCCGCCGTCCGGAGCGGCGCCGATCTCCTCGCGCAGCGCCGCCATCCGCTCCTTCACGTCGGCCCGGTGTGAGCGCTCGCGCAGGAACTCCGCGTCCGCGCCCAGGCCGTGCACCCCCACGCGGGTGCCGCCGAGCCCGCCGGCCAGCGTCTCGCAGCACTGGGCGAAGGCGTCCGCCCACCGCTGGGTGAGGAAGCCCAGCCGGTCCGCGCCCAGCATGCCGCGCAGCACCTGCTCGGCGATGTCGTCGGGGAGCATCCGGAAGTAGTCCACCGGCGCCCACGGCGTGTGCGAGAAGTGCCCGATCCGCAGGTCCGGCCGGAAATCGCGCAGCATGCCCGGGACGAGCGTCAGGTGGTAGTCCTGCACGACCACGGCCGCGCCCTCGGCGGCCTCCTCGGCCAGCGCCTCGGCGAACGCCCGGTTGTAGGCCTCGTACGACGCCCACTGCCGCCGGAACTCCGTATCGAAGACGGGTTCCAGCGGGGTCTGGTAGAGCATGTGGTGCACGAACCACAGCACCGAGTTGGCGATGCCGTTGTAGGCGTCGGAGAAGACGTCCGGGGCGATGTCGAGCATCCGGACCCGCTGACCGCCGGTGTCCTCGGCCGGCAGCCGCCGGCCGTCCTCGAAGCGCCGTACGGCCTCCCGGTCGGCGTCGCCGAGCGCGGCGCACACCCACACCGCGCCCGCGTCCGGGCCGATCGCGGAGAGCCCGGAGACCAGCCCTCCGCCACCGCGTTTCGCGTGCAGGGAACCGTCCTCGTCCAGTTCGTACGAGACCGGCCCGCGATTGGAGGCGACCAGCACCTCGGCACCGTGCGTTGCAGCCATGGTCCTCAACCTAGCCCGGGTCTCGAACGCTCAAACGTACGCGGGAGCGGGCCGGGGGTACTTCCGGCCGTCCGCCCCGGGCCCGCCGGGGCCGTACCAGGCCCGCTCAGGCCACCCGCCGTGCCGCGTACTCCGCGATCTCCGTCATCGGGGGCCGTTCCTCCGTGTCGACGGAGTACGTCCGTGGCTCGAAGCCGTCCTCGCCCCGTTCGAACTGGGTGAGCGTGGGGCGGATCAGGTGGCCGCGGGCCAGGCGGAGCTGGGCGGTGCGGTAGATCGCGGCGGACATCCGGCCGAGGGCCTGTCCGTCCTGGTGGCGGTGGATGCGCTCGCCCACGTCCACCTGGGCGAGCGCGTCCAGGCCGACCAGGTGCAGCGCGTCGACGAGCATGCCCAGCTCCACGCCGTAGCCGACGGGGAAGGGCAGCTGTTCGAGCAGGGCGCGGCGGGCCGCGTACTCGCCGCCGAGCGGCTGTACGAATCCGGCCAGCTGCGGCCAGTGCATGTTGAGCAGCGGGCGGGCCATCAGTTCGGTGACCCGGCCGCCCTGCCCGGCGGCGGTGCCCAGGGGACGGTCGTACATGGCCTTGACCAGCTGCACCTCCGGGTCGGTGAGCAGCGGGCCGACGATGCCGGTGACGAAGTCGGCGGAGAACTCCCGCAGGTCGGCGTCGACGAAGCAGACGACGTCCCCGCGCGTCACCAGCAGCGAGCGCCACAGCACCTCGCCCTTGCCGGGCACCGCGGGGATGCGGGGGAGGATCGCGTCGCGGTGCACGACCCGGGCGCCCGCCGCGGCGGCCACCTGGGAGGTGCGGTCGGTGGAGCCGGAGTCGACCACGACGAGTTCGTCGACCAGCGGGGCCCGCGCCATCAGGTCGCGGCGGATCACGGCGACGATGTCCCCGACCGTCTCCTCCTCGTTCAGCGCGGGCAGCACGACGCTGACGGCGGAGCCGCTCGCCCGTTTGGCGGCCAGGACGCCGTCGAGCGGTCGATCGGCGACGGACCAGGACCGTGTCCTCAGCCAGCGCTCGACTTCTTCCAGCACGGTCGGTGACTCCTCGCTCCTGCTCGTCTCGCCGCGGCCCGCTGCCCGGCCCGGATCACATCATCGTGTGATCTGTCTCGCGGTTCGGACGACCATCTCTCCCCGTCCGGGCCGTCGGTTACAGTCTTGAACAACGCGGACGACGCTCGCATGCCGGGGTCGCCGCGACCCGTCACCGCATGACCACAACCGCGTGACCACAACCGCGTGACCACAACCGAATACCGCTCATCCAGAGGGGCAGAGGGACACGGCCCGATGAAGCCCCGGCAACCCTCCAGCCGGTCTCGTACCGACGGATCGCCGCACGACGGCGCTCCGGTCGCCACCGCGAGGCTCCCGGCTAGGGAAGGTGCCAAATCCGTCTCACGGCGAGATGCGTCGTGAGGAAGATGAGGAGAAAGGGCCTCGCCTCACATGGCTGTGCAGACAGTTGCAAGCAGCACCGACTCCACCGTCGACCTCGGTCCCGCCGCGGCGCTCAGCTGCCGCGAGTGCGGCCACCGTGTGCCCCTCGGCCCGGTCTTCGCCTGCGAGGAGTGTTTCGGCCCGCTGGAGATCGCCTACGACTTCTCGGCCTACGACACCGAGGAGCTGCGGGGGCGGATCGAGGCCGGCCCGGCGAACATCTGGCGCTACGCCCCGCTGCTGCCCGTCCCCGCCGACGTGGCCGGCAAGCCGAACCTCAACCCCGGCTGGACCAAGCTCGTCCAGGCCGACCACCTCGCCGCCGAACTCGGCGTCGACGCCGGCAAGCTCTTCGTCAAGGACGACTCCGGCAACCCGACGCACTCCTTCAAGGACCGCGTCGTCGCCCAGGCCCTGGAGGCCGCCCGCGCCTTCGGCTTCACCACCCTGTCCTGCTCCTCCACCGGCAACCTCGCCGGTGCCGTCGGCGCCGCCGCCGCCCGCGCCGGCCTGCGCTCGTGCGTGTTCATCCCGCACGACCTGGAGCAGGGCAAGGTCGTCATGGCCGCGATCTACGGCGGCGAACTCGTCGGCATCGAGGGCAACTACGACGACGTGAACCGCTTCTGCTCCGAGCTGATCGGCGACCCGGCCGGCGAGGGCTGGGGCTTCGTCAACGTCAACCTGCGGCCGTACTACGCCGAGGGCTCCAAGACGCTGGCGTACGAGATCTGCGAGCAGCTCGGCTGGCGGCTGCCCGACCAGATCGTCGTCCCCATCGCCTCCGGCTCGCAGCTCACCAAGGTCGACAAGGGCCTGCGCGAGCTGGTCCGGCTCGGCCTGGTCGAGGACAAGCCGTACAAGGTCTTCGGCGCGCAGGCCGAGGGCTGCTCGCCGGTGTCCACCGCCTTCAAGGCCGGGCACGACGTCGTCCGGCCGCAGAAGCCGAACACCATCGCCAAGTCCCTGGCCATCGGCAACCCCGCCGACGGCCCGTACGTCCTGGACATCGCGCGCCGCACCGGGGGAGCGGTGGAGGATGTGACGGACGAGCAGGTCGTCGACGCGATCAAGCTGCTCGCCCGCACCGAGGGCATCTTCGCGGAGACCGCGGGCGGCGTGACGGTCGGCGTCACGAAGAAGCTGATCGAGGCCGGCGTCCTCGACCCGACGAAGACCACCGTCGTCCTGAACACGGGTGACGGCCTGAAGACCCTGGACGCGGTGGCCGGCACCGGCCTGACCGCCACCATCCGCCCGACCCTGGACTCCTTCCGAGAGGCTGGCCTCGCATCATGAGCGTGACCGTTCGCATCCCCACCATCCTGCGCACCTACACCGGCGGACAGGCCGAGGTGAGCGCCGAGGGCGCCACCCTCGCCGACGTCATCTCCGACCTGGAGAAGAACCACACGGGCATCGCCGCGCGCGTCCTGGACGACCAGGGCAAGCTGCGCCGCTTCGTCAACGTCTACGTCAACGACGACGACGTCCGCTTCGAGCAGGGCCTTCAGACGGTCACCCCCGACGGCGCGGGCGTCTCGATCATTCCGGCGGTCGCCGGCGGCTGATCATTACCTTCGGTAATGGCGGTGACCGAGCGTGCCGCGAATTGCCCCCTCCGCAAGAGAAGCGGAGGGGGTAATTCCATGGGATTGAGCACGGTAGAGTTGGGGAACGCGCCCCTGGATCTCCGGGGTGAGCGCCTGGTGATTCCTGCCGTCCGCCGATGAGAAGCAGCCAAAATCCGCGGGTATTCTGCGGCATTTGTCGTGATTTATGGGGCCCGACTTGCCCTGAGTTCGGCTGAATTCTCGTCACATTCCGGACCGCTCCCGCCCGGAATTCTCGTCCGATTGACCTGTTGCAGACGGCAGTTGGACAGATACATTCAGCCGCGGTCGACGCGTTCCGGCGCACGCCCCCGATCCACGGGGGGTGAGGTCTGACCCGGATCCGCGAAGTGCGGATCTGTGCAAGGGCCAGTAATAGGGGAGTTAGGCATGGCTCAGGGCACCGTCAAGTGGTTCAACGCGGAGAAGGGGTACGGCTTCATCGCGGTCGACGGTGGTGCGGACGTCTTCGTCCACTACAGCGCGATCCAGATGGACGGCTACCGCACGCTGGAAGAGGGCCAGCGGGTCGAGTTCGAGATCTCGCAGGGTCAGAAGGGCCCGCAGGCCGACATGGTTCGCGTCACCGCCTGAACGTACTTCACGCGAAGGGCCCGCACCTCCCTCGGGGGTGCGGGCCCTTCGTCCGTCCCCGCCTCGCCGGGCCACGCCGGTACGCCTCCGTTCGCCCCCGGCTGATCCACTGCGGGTCCACCCCGCAGGCGCTTGCACTCGACCATGCCGAGTGCTAATCATTGCGTTAGCACTCTGAAGGTGAGAGTGACAACGAAGGACCGGGTCGGTGAGGCCCGCAGGCCGTGTGGGGCAAGGAACCACAGGGCCGGCGAGCCGTCCGTCGCGGGCGCGGGCGCGGTCCGAAGGAATCACCCCCAGTCCTGGAGGGACCACTTCACATGGCCAAGATCATCGCGTTCGACGAGGAGGCGCGGCGCGGCCTCGAGCGCGGCATGAACCAGCTCGCGGACGCCGTCAAGGTGACGCTCGGCCCCAAGGGCCGCAACGTCGTCCTCGAGAAGAAGTGGGGCGCCCCCACGATCACCAACGATGGTGTCTCCATCGCCAAGGAGATCGAGCTCGAGGACCCGTACGAGAAGATCGGCGCCGAGCTGGTCAAGGAAGTCGCCAAGAAGACGGACGACGTCGCCGGTGACGGTACGACCACCGCGACCGTGCTCGCCCAGGCCCTGGTCCGCGAGGGCCTGCGCAACGTGGCCGCCGGCGCCAACCCGATGGCCCTGAAGCGCGGTATCGAGAAGGCCGTCGAGGCCGTCTCCGCCGCCCTGCTCGACCAGGCCAAGGAGGTCGAGACCAAGGAGCAGATCGCCTCCACCGCCTCCATCTCCGCCGCCGACACCCAGATCGGCGAGCTGATCGCCGAGGCCATGGACAAGGTCGGCAAGGAAGGCGTCATCACCGTCGAGGAGTCGCAGACCTTCGGTCTGGAGCTCGAGCTCACCGAGGGCATGCGCTTCGACAAGGGCTACATCTCCGCCTACTTCGCGACCGACATGGAGCGCATGGAGGCGGTGCTCGAGGACCCGTACATCCTCATCGCCAACTCCAAGATCTCCTCGGTCAAGGACCTGCTCCCGCTCCTGGAGAAGGTCATGCAGTCGGGCAAGCCGCTGCTGATCATCGCCGAGGACGTCGAGGGCGAGGCCCTGTCGACCCTGGTCGTCAACAAGATCCGCGGCACCTTCAAGTCCGTCGCCGTCAAGGCCCCGGGCTTCGGCGACCGCCGCAAGGCCATGCTCGGCGACATCGCCATCCTCACGGGCGGCGAGGTCATCTCCGAGGAGGTCGGCCTCAAGCTGGAGAACGCCACCCTCGACCTGCTGGGCAAGGCCCGCAAGGTGGTCATCACCAAGGACGAGACCACCATCGTCGACGGTGCCGGCTCCTCGGAGCAGGTCGGCGGCCGGGTGAACCAGATCCGCGCCGAGATCGAGAACAGCGACTCCGACTACGACCGCGAGAAGCTCCAGGAGCGCCTGGCGAAGCTCGCGGGCGGCGTGGCCGTCATCAAGGCCGGTGCCGCCACCGAGGTCGAGCTGAAGGAGCGCAAGCACCGCATCGAGGACGCCGTGCGCAACGCCAAGGCGGCCGTCGAGGAGGGCATCGTCGCCGGTGGTGGCGTGGCCCTGCTGCAGGCCTCCCAGGTGTTCGAGAAGCTGGAGCTGGACGGCGACGAGGCCACCGGTGCCGCCGCCGTCAAGCTGGCGCTCGAGGCCCCGCTGAAGCAGATCGCCGTCAACGCCGGCCTCGAGGGCGGTGTCGTGGTGGAGAAGGTGCGCAACCTGACCCCGGGCCACGGCCTGAACGCCGCGACCGGCGAGTACGTCGACCTGGTTGCCGAGGGCATCATCGACCCGGCGAAGGTGACGCGTTCCGCCCTGCAGAACGCCGCCTCCATCGCCGCGCTGTTCCTGACCACCGAGGCCGTCATCGCCGACAAGCCGGAGAAGGCCGCCGCGGCCGCTCCGGGCGGCATGCCGGGCGGTGACATGGACTTCTGATCCGCACGGATCGGGCTCGTCCTTTCCGAGGGCGGCACTCCCTGGCGACAGGGGGTGCCGCCCTCGGGCGTGCCGGGGGCACACCGTGGGGCGCGCCCTGGAAGAGGGGGCGGGGACACGTCCACATACCATGCGGTATGCAGTTGGCAGGTCTTCGCCGTCCCTCCGAGGAGCCCCTCGTATGACCGACACCACCGCCCCCGGATCCGTTCCCGGGCCGCAGTCCGCCTCCCGCGCGGCCCGCATCCTCTCCCGGCCCGTCACCCTCAACGGCCTGACCGTCCCCAACCGGATAGCGATGGCCCCGATGACCCGCCAGTTCTCGCCCGGCGGGGTCCCGGGTGAGGACGTGTGCTCCTACTACGCCCGCCGGGCCGCCGCCGGGGTGGGGCTGGTCATCACCGAAGGCACGTACGTCGGGCACCCTTCGGCCGGTGCGAGCAGCAGGGTGCCGCGCTTCCACGGGCAGGAGCAGCTCGCGGGCTGGGCACGCGTCGCCGAGGCCGTGCACGCCGCGGGCGGCACGATCGTGCCGCAGCTGTGGCACGTCGGCATGGTCCGCCGGGAGGGCAGGCCCCCGTTCCCGGACGCGCCGCCGGTCGGCCCCTCCGGGCTGCGCCCGGACGGCACCGGGAGCGGCCGGGCGATGACGCGGACCGACCTGGACGACGTGATCGGGGCCTTCGCCGAGGCGGCGGGCGCGGCGGAGCGCATCGGTTTCGACGGCGTGGAGATCCACGGCGCCCACGGCTACCTGCTGGACCAGTTCCTGTGGGCCGGCACCAACCGCCGTACGGACGCCTACGGCGGCGATCCGGTGGCGCGGACGAAGTTCGCGTCGGAGGTCGTCGAGGCGGTCCGCGCGGCCGTCTCGCCCGGCTTCCCCGTCCTCTTCCGCTACTCGCAGTGGAAGCAGGAGGCCTACGACGCCCGGCTCGCCGGGACACCGCAGGAGCTGGAGGCGATCCTGGCCCCGCTGGCGGCGGCCGGGGTGGACGCCTTCCACGCCTCCACCCGCCGGTACTGGCTCCCGGAGTTCGAGGGCTCGGACCTCAACCTCGCGGGCTGGACGAAGAAGCTCACCGGCAGGCCGGTCGTCACCGTCGGCTCGGTCGGCCTGGACGGCGGCGACTTCCTCCGCGGGCTCCAGGGGGAGGGCGCCGCGGTCGGCGGCATCGACAACCTGCTGGACCGGCTGGAGCGCGACGAGTTCGACCTGGTGGCCGTGGGGCGGGCGCTGCTCCAGGACCCCGAGTGGGCGGCGAAGGTGCTCGGTGACCGCTTCGCGGAGCTGAAGCCGTTCGACGCCGCGGCGCTGGCCACCCTGAGCTGAGCCGGCCCGGCCGGCAGAGCGGGCCGGGCCGGGCGTCAGGGCAGGCCGGCCGGGCGTCGGGGCAGGCCGGCCGTCCCCCTGGGCGCGGGGGCGGCCGGCCGAGGCGCGCCCGCATTTAGCTTGCTTAAGTCAATCAAATGGAATTATGGTTGCTTGAGTCAAGTACACCTGCGCGCGACGGAGACCTCTTCCATGTCCGACGGACCCACCCGGCCCACCGCGGCCGCGGCCCTGCCCAGACCCAACGCCATCGTGGCCGTCCTGGCCTTCGGCGGCATCGTGGTCTCGCTGATGCAGACCCTGGTGATCCCGATCGTCTCGGAGCTGCCGAAGCTGCTGCACGCCTCCGCGTCGGACGCCGCCTGGGTCGTCACCGCCACCCTGCTCGCCGCCGCCATCGCGACCCCCGTGATGGGCCGTCTCGGCGACATGTACGGCAAGCGCCGCATCCTGCTGCTCAGCCTGGGCATGCTGGTGATCGGCTCGATCACCGCCGCGCTCAGCGACTCGCTCACCCCGATGATCGTCGGGCGTGCCCTCCAGGGCCTCGCCTCCGGTGTGATCCCGCTCGGCATCAGCATCATGCGCGACGAACTGCCCGCCGAGCGGCTCGGCTCGGCGACCGCGATGATGAGCGCCTCCCTCGGCGTCGGCGGCGCCCTCGGCCTGCCCGCCGCCGCGGTCATCGCCGAGAACTTCGACTGGCACGTGCTGTTCTGGGCCTCGGCGGCCCTGGGCGCCGTCGCGGCGGTCCTCGTACGGGTGCTCGTACCGGAGTCGGAGGTCCGCTCCGGCGGCCGGTTCGACGCCGTGGGCGCCGCCGGTATGGCGGCAGGCCTGATGTGTCTGCTCCTGGCGGTCTCCAAGGGAGCCGACTGGGGCTGGGGCAGCGGCCTGACCCTGGGCCTGTTCGCCGCGGCGGTCGTGATCCTGCTCGCCTGGGGCGTCTACGAACTGCGCGTGCCGGCCCCGCTGGTCGACCTGCGCACCACCGCCCGCCGCCAGGTGCTGATGACCAACCTCGCCTCCATCGCGATCGGCTTCGGGATGTTCTCGATGTCCCTGGTCATCCCGCAGCTGCTCCAGCTGCCCGCGCAGACCGGTTACGGCCTCGGCAAGTCGCTGCTCACCACCGGCCTGGTGATGGCGCCCTCCGGCCTGGTGATGATGGCGGTCGCCCCGTTCTCGGCGTCCCTGTCGCGGGCGCGGGGACCGAAGGTGACCCTGATGACCGGCGCCCTCGTCGTGGCCGCCGGGTACGGTCTGAACATCGTCCTCATGGACCAGGTGTGGCACTTCGTGCTGGCGCCCTGCGTCATCAGCGCGGGCATCGGCTTCACCTACGGGGCGATGCCCACGCTCATCATGGGCGCCGTGCCCGCCTCCGAGACGGGCGCCGCCAACAGCCTCAACACGCTGATGCGTTCCATCGGCACGTCCACCGCCAGCGCGGTCGCCGGTGTGGTCCTCGCCCACCTCACCACGCGGTTCGGCCCCTACGCGCTGCCCTCGGAGAACGGCTTCCGCACCGTCCTGGCGCTGGGCGCGGGCGCCGCCCTGCTGGGCTTCCTCATCGCCGCCTTCATCCCCGGCCGGGGCGCCGCGGCGGCGGGCACACCGGTGGCGGCGGCCGGGGAGGCGATGGCGCCCCAGGTCAAGGCGTAGCCCGCACCGGCCCGGCGAGGGGGCGGGCGGCTACACGTTGCCCATCGGCTCGACGTCCACGCGCACGGGCGTACCCCACATCCGGACCACCTCGTAGTCGGTGAACTCGTGCACGAGCCGGTAGGCCATCGCCGCGCGGGGCGCGCGCAGCTGCGCCGCGATGAACAGCTCCGCCTCGCGCCGCTCGCGGCGCGGGGTGCCGCACAGCTGCCACTCCCGGCCGTTCCACAGTTCCGGCAGCCAGCGCTGCTGGGGCTGCGGCCGGTCCTCGCGCACGCCGTAGCGGGTGGGGGCGGGTTCGTCGGCGGGCAGGGGCGGGCGCCGGGGGCCGCCGTCGTACCGGGCCCGGCGGGCGGCGCGGCGCCGGGTCTCGCACAGCAGGCACAGGTCGGGCGCGTCCTGGTCGACGGGACCGCCGGGATGCTCGGCGCACCGGGTGGCGGGCCGCTCCTGCGAGACGCTCTCCTCCAGCAGGTCCAGGGCCCGCCTCAGGTCGGCCTTGATCTCGTGCAGCCGGGCGTCGGGGGTCTCGGCGGTCAGCTCCTCACCGTGCTCCCCGACCACCCGCAGGGCCCGCCCGAGCGCGGTGAGCTGTGCGTGGTTCATACCGGCCAGCGTCGCACACGCCACCGCCCGGGCGGCGGCCCCCGGGGCGGTCAGCCCATGCTCTTCGCGCCGTCCAGCGCCTCGCGGATGATGTCGGCGTGGCCGGTGTGCTGGGCGGTCTCGGCGATGATGTGCAGCAGCACCCGGCGGGCCGACCAGCGGGCCTCGGCCTCGAACCACGGGGCCGAGGGCAGCGGCTGGTCGGCGTCCAGGTCGGGCAGGGAGGCGACCAGCTCGTCGGTACGGCGTGCCACCTGCGCGTACGCGGTCCGTACGCCCTCCAGCGTGTCGCCGGGCAGCATGCGGAACTCGTCGGCCCGGCGCGCGAAGTCCTCCTTGGTCATGGCCGAGAAGTCGGGCATCGCGGAGGGGCCCCGCACGATGAATTCCGCCCAGTTCCGCTCCACCGACGTGACGTGCTTGATCAGGCCGCCCAGACACAGCTCGCTCGCGGTGGTGCGCCGGCCGGCCTGCTCGTCGGTGAGGTCGCGCGTGGTGAAGTTCAGGAAGTGACGCTGCTTGGCCAGCGCCTCCAGCAGCTCCGCGCGCTCCCCGGTGACGGCCGGCGCGTCGGTGCTCACGGTGTCGTTGTGCGTGGTCTCGTTCATGGTCCCAGCCCTTCGCCGCGTTCCGCATTTCCCGAGGTCCCTCGGTGTCCCTCGGTCGAGGACCACGGTAGAGACGATAGAGGTCAGATCCTGACCTACAGCGAGGTCTGCGGCCCTCTCCGCAGCGGGATCTGCGGCGGGACCTACAGCGGACGGGGCGTGCCGCCGGTTTCCGGCCGCAGCGCCTCGCTCGCCGTCAGCGCGGCGCGCAGGTGACCGTCCGACTCCGTGAGCAGCCGGGCCGCCTCCGGGCCGTCGACCCCGGCGAGCAGGACCAGGACGGCGTCCTTCACCTCTCCGTCGGTGGCGGTCAGCGCCCGCTCGATCTCCTCGTCCGGGGCGCCGGTCGCGAGGGCCACGATCCGGCGGGAGCGGGCGCGCAGCTTCTCGTTGGAGGCGCGGACGTCGACCATCAGGTTCCCGTACGTCTTGCCCAGCCGGATCATGGTGATCGTCGAGATCATGTTCAGGACGAGCTTCTGGGCGGTGCCCGCCTTCAACCGGGTGGAACCGGTGAGGAGTTCGGGGCCGGTGACGATCTCGATGCCGTGCTCGGCGGCGGCGGCCAGCGCGCTGTGCGCGTTGCAGGCCAGGCCGATGGTCAGCGCGCCGCGTGCGCGGGCGTGCTCGACGGCGCCGATGGCGTACGGGGTACGGCCGGAGGCGGAGATGCCGACCACGGTGTCGTCGGGGGTGAGGCCGAGGGCGCCGAGCGCCTCGACGGCCAGCTCCCGGGAGTCCTCGGCGCCCTCGACGGAGGTCACCATCGCCTCCGGGCCGCCCGCGATCACGCCGACCACCTGGCCCGGCTCGGTGTTGAAGGTCGGCGGGCACTCGGAGGCGTCCAGCACCCCGAGCCGTCCCGCGGTGCCCGCGCCCGCGTAGATGAGCCGGCCGCCGCGCGCCATCCGCTCGGCCACCGCGTCGATCGCGGCGGCGATCTGCGGCAGCCGCTCGGCGACGGCGGCGGGCACGGCCGTGTCCTCGGCGTTCATCAGCCGCGCGATCTCCGCCGTGGGCAGCCGGTCGATCTCGGACAGTTCGGGGCGGAACGCCTCGGTCGTCAGCGACTCCAGCTCGGTGCGCAGCTGACGGTAGGGGGAGGGGGAGGTCATGAGGGGCGGCTCTCTCCGTGCGGTGCGGTGCGGGTGCGGTGGCGCTGGGGCTTGAAGAGGTGGGGCCGGCCCGGGCCCGGGGAGCTCGCCGGGCCCGGGCGGGGCGGTCACGAACGCTGCGAGCCGCCCCGTGGGCTGTGCCGGTGGGCCAGTGCCTCGTACGACGCCGAGAGCGCGGGTGCCGCCGTCTCGTACGTCCGCTGGGCCACTCCGACGAACAGGCAGTCCACCACGAGAAGTTGGCTGGTCCGGGAGGACATCGCGGCCGGGCGCAGCTCGCTCTCCCGGGACGTGGCGGTGGTCAGGACGTGGTCGGCGTACTGGGTCACGGGCGCGTCGGGGCGGCCGGTGATGGCGACGGTGGTCGCGCCGCGCTCGAAGGCCGCCCGCAGCGGTTCGATCACGTCCCCCGTCGAGCCCGAATGGGTGATCGCGATCGCCACGTCGCCCGTGCGCAGCTGCACCGCGTTGGTGACGGCCAGGTGCGGGTCGCTGTGCCCGTGCGCTATCAGCCCTATGCGCAGCAGCTTCTGGGTGAGGTCCTGGGCGACCAGGCCGGAGGCGCCGATGCCGTACACGTCCGTGCGGCGGGCGGCGGCCAGGGCGGCGACGGCCGCGCCGAGCTGGACGGTGTCCAGTCCGGCGGCGGTGTCGGCGAGGGTCTGCTGTTCCTCGTAGGCGAGTTTGGCGACGACGTCGGCGATGGGGTCGTCCACCGCGATGTCGGTGGTGATGGCGGGGGCGCGGCCGGACTGCTGCTGGGCGGCGAGGCCCGCGAGCGCGAGGCGCAGGTCGCGGTAGCCGGGGTAGCCGAGCAGCCGGGCGGTCCGCACGACGGTGGCCTCGCTGGTGCCGGTCAGCTCGGCGAGGCCGGTGACCGTCAGGGCCGCGCAGCCGGCCGGGTCGTTCGCCACGGCCTCGGCGACGCGCTGCATGGAGCGGGTCATGGACGGCGCGAGCGTGCGTACCTTGGCCGCGAGGGCGGCGGGCGCGGGAGGCGTGAGGCCTGCGGCGGTGCCCGAGCCTGCGAAAATTTCCTTCACGTCCTGGGTCACGTATGAAAGATATTTTCTGTCCGGGTCCGCGGTCAAGGGTGCGCACATGCGCACCCCGGGCGCAGGCGTGCGCGCAGCGCGGGCGTGCGCACAATGGAGCCATGGAATCCCTCAGCCCTCTGGAGCAGGCCCTGCACGCCGCGCGCGCCCTCGTCCTCGCCGATCTCGTCGCCGGCGACGTCGCCGAGGCCGACGTGGTCTCGCTCGTGGAGGACTCCGTCGTCCAGCGCCGCTGGTGGGTGGAGCAGTGGCCGGACGGGGCGCGGTACGTGGCCGGGCTGGTCGCGCAGGACGTCCAGGACGCCCTGCTGGAGCGGTACGGCCGCTGGCCGCTGTGCCCGGTGTGCGGCTACGGCGACCCGCACGCCCTCGACGTCGAGCCCGAACTCGGCCCCGATCCGCACTGGGTGTGCGCGCAGGCGGGCGTGAAGGTGGCGCCGGTGGGCGCGCTGGCGCAGGCGATCGGCGGGAAGACGTCGTCGTGAGGGCCGCCCGTGGCACGGTGGCGCCGTGACCGTCTACATCGACCCGCCGACCTGGCCCGGACACGGCCGCATGTGGTCGCACCTGGTCAGCGACGACTCCTACGGCGAACTGCACGGTTTCGCCGCCGCGTTGGGGGTGCCGGCGCGGGCCTTCGAACGCGACCACTACGACCTGCCCGCGCACCGCTACCCGGACGCGGTGGCGGCCGGCGCGGTCGAGGTCAGCAGCCGCGAGGTGGTGCGGCTGCTGCACGCGGCCGGGCTGCGCCGCCGCAAACGCCGTCTGCGGGAAAGCAGTTCGTAGCGGTGCCCCTACGGGTGGGTTTTCAGGGCCGCAGTTCGTAGGCGAGCAGGTCCCCGGCGTCGGCCACCCGGACGTAACCGGCGCGGGTCACCACCCGCTGGGAGGGGCCGTTGTCCCGCTCCACCGTCGCGAACAGCCGCCGTACGCCGTCGCGGGCCAGCGCCCACGCCGACAGGGCGCGCAGCGCCTCGGTGGCGTAGCCGTGGCCGCGGGCGGAAGGGGCCAGGTCGTAGCCGACCTCCGCGCAGCCGTCCTCGTCGGGCGCGCCGTGGAAGCCCATGCCGCCGACCGCGCGCCCGTCCTCGCGCCGCACCAGCGCGAACATGCCCCACTCGGGCCGGTGCACCCCGCCCTCGTACGCCTTCACGAGCATCCCGGCGGCGTCCCGCGTGCCGTCGAAGGGTCCGCCCGCCACCCACCGGAACCCGCCGTCCCCGCCACCGGCCAGGTCCCGCGCGGCGGCGGGGGTGACACCTTCCAGGGTGAGGCGGTCTGCGGGTATGCGGATCGTGTTCTGGTGCGCGTCAGGGCTGTTCATCCTCGTCCCCCGTGTCGTCCGGTACCACCGACACGATGGCACAGGTCGGGGGAGCCCCGGGTGGGGGAGGTGCACGTAGGAGCACTGCGCCGGCGGGTAGCGCGCGGATCACGCAGGTGCGCGCGACCGCCCGCAAGCACCGCCGGGCCGACCGCAGGACCGTGAGGGACGAGGCCGAGGACTCGTCGAAGGCCCGGCGGCAGCCCGGACTACCGGGAGCCCGCCGCGGGCCGCTGCTTGTAGAAGGACTCCTCCAGGTAGGCGGCCTCGTGCGGCTGGTAGGGCTCCTCCAGGTAGGCGGCCTCGTCTTCGTCGAGTTCGACGTCCACCGCGGCGACCGCGTCGGCCAGCTGGGCCGGCTTGGTGACCCCGACGATGGGCGAGGTCACCGCCGGGTTGCGCATGACCCAGGCCAGGGCGACCTGGGCCGGGGACAGACCCCGCTTGCCCGCGATCTCGTGGACACGCTCGGCCACTGCCTGGTCCCCGTCGTGGTAGAGGATCTTGCCACCCGGGTCGGTCGCGGCACGCGCCGTGGCGGTGTCCCCAGCCCGCGTCAGCCTGCCCCGCGCCAGCGGGCTCCACGGGATCACGCCGATGCCCTGGTCGGCGCAGAGCGGGAGCATCTCCCGCTCTGCTTCCCGGTGGATGAGGTTGTAGTGGTCCTGCATCGACACGAACCGGGTCCAGCCGTTCAGGTCAGCCAGGTACAGGGCCTTGGCGAACTGCCAGGCGTACATGGAAGAGGCTCCGATGTAGCGGACCTTCCCGGACTTGACCGCGTCGTGCAGCGCTTCGAGGGTTTCCTCGATCGGGGTGTCGTAGTCCCAGCGGTGGATCTGGTACAGGTCGATGTAGTCGGTCCCCAGTCGCTTCAGGGAGGCGTCGAGCTCGGTGAAGATCGCCTTGCGGGACAGCCCGGCGCCGTTCGGGCCGGGGCGCATCCGCATCCAGACCTTGGTGGAGAGAACGACCTCCTCGCGCCGGGTGAAGTCCTTGACCGCCCGGCCGACGATCTCCTCGCTGCTTCCGGCGCTGTACCCGTTGGCCGTGTCGAGGAAGTTGACGCCGCTCTCGAGGGCCTGCTTGATGATGTCCCGGCCGGCGTCCGCGCCCAGCGACCAGGGCTCGCCGCCCCGGTCCGGCTCGCCGAAGCTCATGCAGCCGAGGGTGATGGCGGAGACTTCCAGCCCGGTCGTTCCGAGTTTGATGTAGCGCATGCTTCCGAAGCTAGGAGTTGGAGTGCGCGCTAACGCAAATCCGTCCCGGTCCGGAACTCGGAGGCGTGGGGCATGTGCGCCCTGTCAGGCTTCGGCCGTTTCGGCCGGACGTGCCGGACGTGCCGGAGAACCCAGTGGCGGCGACTGACGAACGGTCAATTCTCGGGCCGAGCGCGTGGGGCACCACTCGGCCCCCGACGGCAAACCGCCCTCGCGGGTCCGTCGCCACGACCGATCATCGCCGCCGGTTCGGCTTCGGGGCGGGCCGGGCCGCCGGGGAAGCCGGGCCCGGCTGCGAGTGCTGCCCGTAGCTCGCCGAGCGTCCGCGGCGGCGGTGGCTCGGCAGAACCTCCGGCCGCGGGCAGTTCGCTCACGGAACGTGATCCTTCCTGGGTGCAGGGGGTGCGTGCGTCGCTACTCAGGTCGCGGTCACCGCGTCAGCAGATCCAGTTCCCCGCCGAGGTTGTAGCGCGCCGTCGCCTCCCAGTGGCGTTGGCCGTAGGGGGTGCGGAACAGCAGGGGCTGGGCGAGCAGCCGGCGCAGGATCGCGGAGCGGCCCTCGCGGAAGGCGTCGCCGGGGACGAAGTGGTACTCCTCGCGGACGGCGGCCGTGTAGGCGGCGTACGCCGACGGCGGCGCGGCCAGGATCGCCAGGTCGGCGTCGCACAGCACCTGGCCGTCGCTGTCGTCGCCGGCCGGGTCGTGGCCGACGGTGAGGCGGACCAGCCGGGCCACCTCGGCGGTCTTCGCGGCCGGCACCCCGGCCTCGGTCAGCGCCCGCTCGGCCAGCCGTGCCGAACGCTCCTCGTTCTCGGAGCGCTCGGGCAGGTAGACGGCATCGTGGAACCAGGCGGCGAGCCGGACCACGTCCGGGTCCTCGGCGTACTCCTCCAGTACGTCGACGTGGTCCAGGACCGTGGTGAGGTGGGTGAGCGTGTGGTAGCGCCGCTGCGGCTCCCGCCAGCGGGCGAGCAGGTTGTCCGCGTAGGGCACCGGGTCCGGTCCGCCACCGGGGCCACGGGCGCCCTCGAGGGCACGGGTCCATCGGATGCGCAGGGCGTCGATGTCGACGTGATCGGCCATGCGCTCATTCTCCCGTCGCGGGAGGGGACGAAACCCCCAGTGCTGCGGCCGGAAGGTTCACCGGCTCGCGACGCCCGGCACGGCTCCCCCAAGCTCTTCGAGCAGGGGGGACCCCCAGCCGCCGCGTTGTCGCATCACCCGAGTACATCCAGTACGCGGGTAATGCTCCGCCCTGCGATGCTCCCCCACTGCCCGAAGGGGGTGGGAGCTGCCCCCGGCACCGGACGTCGCGAGCTTCCCGGCAGACCTTTCCGGCAACACGCCCTAGCGTGGACCCCATGACTTCTGCTGACCTGCTGCACGAGGTACGTGACCCCGAGCTGCCCGGGCGGCTGCTCACCATGGAGCGGGACGCGCTGATCCCGCTGCTGCGGGCGCGGCCGGAGGCCGACTTCGCGCTGCCGGCCGCCGGGTGCCCGGGGTGGACGGTGCGGGACGTGCTCGCGCACTGCTCCGCCGCGCTCACCCGGGTGGTGGAGAGCCGGTTCGAGAAGGGCGTCTTCTCGCCCGAGTCCAACGCGCGGGACATCGCTGAGCGGGCCGACTGGACCCACGCGCGGGTGGTGGACGAGCTGGAGCGCGGGATGAGCGAGGCCGGGCCGCTGATCGCGCGGGCGGACGGGGCGCTGGACAAGCTCGCCCTGGGCGAGTGGGTGCACGCCGGTGACGTGCGCGAGGCCTTCGGTGCGCCGGGCGCGTACGCCGGGGCGGGGCTGCCGTACGCGCTGCCGCTGCTCGCCCGGCTCACCCGGGAGGGCGGGCACCTGCCGCTCCACGCCGACCTGGACGACGTCGACGAGCCGCTGCGGCTCGGAGACGTGAGCGGCGAGCGGACCCCGGCGCGCTACATCGGCGACGCCGCCACGCTCGTACGGCTCTGCGCGGGACGCCCGGTGCACGAGAGGGGCTACGAGCTGGCGGGAGCGCGGGAGGGCGAGCTGAACATCTTCGGGTGACGGGTTGCGGCGACCGGTTCCGCCGACGGGTCTTGCGAACGGTCCTTCCGGCAATGCCTGCCGCCAAGTCTCTGCCGGCAGGGCCTGTCGACAGGTCCTGCCGAGGGGTCCTGCCGACGGGCTCGCCGGCTCGTTCTCCTGACCCGTTCACCGTTCTGCTGACCGCTTCTGCGCCCGGGGACCCATCCGGCGTACCCTGATATTGGACTAGACCTGTCAAGCCCCAGGGGAAACCGAGGAAAGGGGTCCTATGAGCATGCGTGCAGTCCTGGAGGTGATCGCCCTCGACGCCGGGGACGCGATCGCCGCCCAGGCCGGAGGCGCGGACCGCCTAGAGCTGGTCACCGACATGGCGGCCGACGGACTCACCCCGCCGGTCGCGACCGTCGCCGCGATCCGCGCCGCCGTCGACATCCCGCTGCGCGTGATGGTGCGCCTCGCGGACGGGTTCGCCGCGGGCGGCGCCGGGGGCCTGGACAGGCTGGCGGAAACCGTGCGCGACATGCGGGCCGCGGGCGCCGAGGAGTTCGTGTTCGGATTCCTGGACGCGGGCGGACTGGTCGACATGGCGGCCGTGGAACGCGTGGTCACCGAGCTGGCCGGCTGCCCCTGGACCTTCCACCGGGCGATCGACAGTTCCGCCGACCGCGACGCGGTGCGCAAGCAGCTGGACGGGCTGCCGGGCCTCGACACGTACCTGACCGCGGGCTCGGCGGGCGGCGTGGACAGCGGACTGCCCACGCTGGTCGCCGAGGCGGCACGCGGCGGCCACCCCGGCTACGACCAGCGGATCATGGTCGGCGGCGGACTGCGCCTGGAACACGTGCCGCCGCTGCGCGCCGCCGGGATCGACGCCTTCCACATCGGCGGCGCCGCCCGCTCCGGCGGCTGGGCCGGAGCGGTCTGCGCCGAGGCGGTCGCGCAGTGGCGTTCGGTCCTGGACGGGCAGACGGCCCCGCAGCTCGCGCTCTGAGCCGTGCGGGCCGTACGGACCGCAGCTCACGGTCCGAGCGGTGAGGGCCGTACGGACCGCAGGGGCGGTCAGGCCAGCTGCGCGGGGAGCGGTGCCGTGTGGGTCACGATCAGGCCTGACACGGCACGGGTGAGCGCCACGTACAGGCGGCGCAGGCCGGTCCGTTCGTCCGGCTCGCCGTCGACCACGGCCTGCGGCTCGTCCAGGACCACGTAGTCGTACTCCAGGCCCTTGGCGAGGGAGGCCGGGACCAGGGTCAGCCGGGTCTCGGCCGTCGTCTCCTCGCCGGGGGAGAGGTGGGCCAGGCCCGCCGCGGCCAGGGCGTCGGCGAGGGCCGGGATCCGGGCGTCGGCGGCGATCAGGCCGGTCGACCCCTCGTGGCGCAGCAGCTCCTCGCAGGCGGCGACCACGTCGGCGTCCCCCTCGGCGGCCCGGATTTGGAAGAAGCCCGGGTTCTCCCGGACCGAGGCGACCGGCGTCAGCCCCGGCGCGATGTGCGGCAGCAGCCGGGAGGCGTACGTGATGACGTCCGTCGGCACGCGGAAACCTGCCGTCAGCTCCTCGATGACGCCCCCGGTCTTGCCGAGGTGGGCCAGGGCCTCCTCCCAGGTGCGGGTCGCCCACGGCGTGGTGCCCTGCGCCAGGTCGCCGAGGACGGTCGCGGAGCCGGTGGTGCAGCGCCGGCCGACCGCGCGGTACTGCATGGGGGAGAGGTCCTGCGCCTCGTCCAGGACCACGTGCCCCAGGGAGTGGGTGCGCTCCACCAGGTCGGCGGCCTCGTCGATCAGCACGGTGTCGGCCGCCGACCACCTGGCGGACTTCACCGACCGCACGGGCTTCGCCCACAGGACCGTCTTCTGCTCCTCCTCGGTGAGGACCCCCGCGGCGTGCTCGGCGAGGAACTCGGCGTCCGTGAGCAGCCGCAGCACCAGCTTGGCCGGGTCGACCGGCGGCCAGAGGGCCTTCACGGCGGCCTTCACCGCGGTGTTGCGGGCCACGGTGTCCTGCACGCGGTCGTCGGGTGCCTCGCCCGCCCGCTCCATCTGCACCAGCACGGCGTGCGCGATGCGCTGCGGCAGGGCCTCGCGGGCCGCCCCGTAGCGGATGCCGCGGTCCAGCAACTCCCGGACCAGCTCCTCCAGTTCGTACGCCGGGACGCGCCAGCGGCGCGAACCGCGCACCACCACGACCGGTTCGGCGGGCATCGTGACGTGCGAGTACAGCGCCCTGCGCAGCACCTCGGCCATGCGCGCGTCGCCCTTGACCAGCGCCGCCGCCGCGTCGTCCGTGCCGCGCACCTCGGCGTGGGCGACCAGGTCGTCCACCGTCGCCTGCTGGACGGCCAGCTCGCCGAGGGCCGGGAGCACCTGTTCGATGTAGTGCAGGAAGGACCGGTTCGGGCCGATGACGAGGGTGCCGGTGCGGGCCAGGCGCTCGCGGTGGGCGTAGAGGAGGTAGGCGACCCGGTGCAGGCCGACGGCGGTCTTCCCGGTGCCCGGGCCGCCCTGGACGCAGACGGTGCCGCCCAGGCCGGAGCGGACGATCTCGTCCTGCTCGGGCTGGATGGTCGCCACGATGTCGCGCATCGGGCCGACGCGCGGGCGTTCGATCTCCTGCTGGAGCAGCTTGCTGGTGGTGGCGGCCTCCGACGGATCAGCCGGGTCCGACAGGTGCTCGTCCTCGTAGGCGGTGAGGTCGCCGCCGGTGTACCCGAAGCGGCGGCGCAGCCCGACGTCCATCGGGTCCTTCTTCGACGCCCGGTAGAACGGCTGCGAGACCGGCGCGCGCCAGTCGATGACCATGGGGTCGCCGTCGGCGTCGTGCACGTGCCGCCGCCCGATGTAGAAGCGCTCGCCGTCGGCCCCTTCGGCCTGGTCGGCGCCAGGGGCGTGCAGGTAGTCGAGGCGGCCGAAGAAGAGCGGGGTGTCGCTCAGGTCGGCCAGCGCCTTGATGCGCTCGTCGATCTGGCGGGCCAGCACCTCGGCGTTGACCCAGTTCGCGCTGACGTCGCGGATGTCGAGCGACTGGACGTCCTCGCGCATGGCGCGCAGGGCGGTGCGGGAGTCGGCCAGGTGGGACCGCTCACGGGCGAGCGGGTCGTCCCCGGGGGGCGCGGTGGCCGCTGCCGCGGCCGTCCGGGGTGCCGCGGGACGTGCTTCGGGGTCGGTGGGCGTGGACGACGACAAGGGGGTGCCTCCGGAAGACCTACGGGACAGGCGGCGCGGCGCGTTGCCGTGCGCGCGGCGGCGGGTGACGCGGTGCCGTGCGGCGCGGGCGCGCGGGAACTGCCGGCCGGTTTCCGTCCGGTCGGCGGCACTCCGTGGGGAGGCGGGCAAGAGCGGAGATTGTAGAGGGCGGGGGGTGGGGAGGGCCAACCGTTTTTCCGGCGGCCCGCCGGGCCCAGTGGCCGGACGGACCCGGCGGCTGGGCCTGTCGGGTGGGCGTGCCGGGTGGGTCCGTCGGGTGGATCTGTCCGGCCAGGGCGTCCGGCGGGGTGCCCGGCCAGGGCGTCCGGCCGGGTCCCCTAGGGGAAGCAGTCCGCCCGGTGTAGGGGACGGGCTCCCTCCAGAGGGGTACGCGGAAGGCAGGGAGGTTGGCTCCACAGACCGATGCCGACCAGGTGCTCCGGGATCCATTCTTGAGTCATGAGTGCAGCGACCATCCATCCGGCACCCGCCGCTCGCCCGGCCGGTGCCACGGCTGTCCAGGGCAGCCACCACCGTCTGGGCGACACCCTGCACGCCGTGAAGGTGTTCGCGGGAGCCGCGTTCGACGTGATCATCCTCGGGGAGTACGGCGAGGAAGCGGGCATACGCCGCAAGTGACCCTTTAGGGTCGGTCCGTGACAGAACGGACGGTGGCCCTCCGGTCACACGCGGCGACGCCCCCGGTTCTCCTCGCCGTCTCCTTCCTCGCGCTCGGCGCCGTGTTCGCCTTCCTGCGCCTGCCGATGCCGGACGCGCTGGTGTACCGGGCCGAGGGTGCGGCCGTCCTCCACGGCCGCGACCTGTACGGCTTCGCGGTCACAGCGGGGCACCTCCCGGCCACCTACCCCCCGTTCGCGGCGGTGCTGTTCGTGCCGACGGCACTGCTTCCCGTGCCGCTGCTGAAGCCGGCCTTCCTCGCGGGCAACGCGCTCCTGCTGGCCTGGTTCGTCCACCTGTCCGCGCGCCTGGCGGGCCGCCCGGCCGGGCCCGCGACGCTGTGCACCGCGACGGCCCTGGCCCTGTGGTGCGAACCGGTCTTCCAGACCTTCCGGTACGGGCAGATCAACCTCGCCCTCGCCTGCCTGGTGCTGTGGGACCTCACCCTGCCGCCCGGCGCGCGCTGCCGGGGCGCCGCGATCGGCCTCGCGGCCGGCATCAAACTCACCCCGGGGCTCTTCGCCGTCTACCTGCTGCTGCGGGGGCGCGGACGCGAGGCGGCCACCGCCGCGGCCGCCTTCGCGGGGACCGTCCTCGTGGGTGTGCTCGCCGAACCCGCGGCGAGCCTCGCCTACTGGACCCGTCACGTCTTCGAGACCGACCGAGTGGGGAAACTGTGGATCGTCGACAACCAGTCCCTCCAGGGCCTGATCGCCCGCCTGCTGCGCGACCCCGATCCCGGGCTCGCCTGGCTGCTGCCGGCCCTCGCGGTGGCCGCCGCCGGCCTGTGGCTGGCCCGCCGGGCCCCCGGCGAGCGGTGGGGTGTCCTGGTGACCGCCTTCACCGCGCTGCTGGTCTCCCCGATCAGCTGGTCCCACCACTGGGTGTGGTGCGTCCCGCTGACCGCCGTGCTCCTGGCCGAGGGGCACCGCGCGTGGGCGGCCCTCACCGCGCTCGTGTTCACGGCCCGCACGCTGTGGCTCGTCCCGCACGCCGGTGACCTGGACCTGCGCCTGCCGTGGTGGCAGGAGCCGCTCGCCGCGCCCTACCCGCTGCTGGGGCTGGTCCTGCTGACGGCGATCGCCGTGGGACACCTCGGACGGGACGGCGTGGGCGCCGCCCCGGTCAGGCCTCCCCGGCCAGCAGCTCGTCAGCGTCCATGATCCGGTAGGCGTAGCCCTGTTCGGCCAGGAAGCGCTGGCGGTGCGCGGCGAAGTCCTGGTCGATCGTGTCGCGGGCGACCACCGAGTAGAAGTGGGCCTGGTGGCCGTCGGCCTTGGGGCGCAGCACGCGGCCCAGGCGCTGGGCCTCCTCCTGGCGCGAGCCGAAGGTGCCCGAGACCTGGATCGCGACCGTCGCCTCCGGCAGGTCGATGGAGAAGTTCGCCACCTTCGACACCACGAGCACGTTGATCTCGCCCTCGCGGAAGGCGTCGAAGAGCTTCTCCCGCTGGGCGTTGGACGTCTCGCCCTTGATGACCGGGGCGTTCAGGTGCTCGCCCAGCTCGTCGAGCTGGTCGATGTACTGCCCGATCACGAGGATCTGCTGCCCGGCGAAGCGGCGCACGATCGCCTCGGTGACCTTCCGCTTGGTCGCGGTGGTGGCGCAGAAGCGGTACTTCTCCTCGGTCTCGGCGGTGGCGTAGGCCAGCCGCTCGGTGTCGGTCAGGTTCACCCTGACCTCGACGCAGTCGGCGGGCGCGATGTAGCCCTGCGCCTCGATCTCCTTCCAGGGCGCGTCGAACCGCTTCGGGCCGATCAGGGAGAACACGTCGGACTCACGGCCGTCCTCGCGCACCAGCGTCGCGGTCAGCCCGAGCCGCCGCCGGGCCTGCAGATCGGCGGTGAACTTGAAGACCGGCGCGGGCAGCAGGTGCACCTCGTCGTAGACGATCAGCCCCCAGTCCCGGGAGTCGAACAGCTCCAGGTGCGGGTAGACGCCCTTCCGCCGGGTGGTGAGGACCTGGTACGTGGCGATGGTGACCGGCCGGATCTCCTTCTTGGTCCCGCTGTACTCGCCGATCTCGTCCTCGGTCAGCGAGGTCCGCTTCACCAGCTCGTGCTTCCACTGCCGGGCGGAGACGGTGTTGGTGACGAGGATCAGGGTGGTGGACTTGGCCTGCGCCATCGAGCCCGCGCCGACCAGGGTCTTTCCGGCCCCGCAGGGCAGGACGACCACACCGCTGCCGCCGTGCCAGAAGTTCTCCACGGCCTGCTTCTGGTAGGGCCGCAGCGCCCAGCCGTCCTCGGCCAGCTCGATCGGGTGCGCCTCGCCGTCGACGTACCCGGCCAGGTCCTCGGCGGGCCAGCCCAGCTTCAGCAGCACCTGCTTGATCTGCCCGCGCTCGGAGGGGTGCACGGCCACGGTGTCGGCGTCGATGCGGTTCCCCACCAGCGGGGCGATCCGCTTGGACTTCAGGACCTCCTCCAGCACCGGCCGGTCGGTGGTGGTCAGCACCAGTCCGTGCGCCGGGTGCTTGCTGAGGGTCAGCCGCCCGTACCGGTCCATCGTCTCGGCGATGTCGACGAGCAGGGCGTGCGGCACCGGGTAGCGGCTGTACTGCACCAGGGCGTCCACGACCTGCTCGGCGTCGTGGCCGGCCGCCCGCGCGTTCCACAGGCCCAGCGGGGTCACCCGGTAGGTGTGGATGTGCTCGGGCGCCCGCTCCAGCTCGGCGAAGGGCGCGATGACGCGGCGGCAGTCGTCGGCCTGCTCGTGGTCGACCTCCAGGAGCAGGGTCTTGTCGGACTGGACGATCAACGGACCATTCACGCGCGGCACCCTTTCGCTGACGCGGCCGGACGGCTCGGCCAAAACTCCAGTGTGCACCACCGGCCGCACGGGCCGGGCCCCTCACGACGTGCGGCCGGTCGGCCGAGCCCGCCACGAAGTGCGACCGACCGGCCGACCGGCCGTCCGGACCGGCACCGGGACCTTGCGGGACTCCGGCGCCCTCAGCCGGCGTCCGGCTCCAGCTCTGCCACGCCCGTGATCCGGTGCAGGGGGTAGGTGCGTACCTCGTCGGCCGTGTGGTCGTACGCCGTCACGAAGCCGCCCTCGACGCGGATGGGGGCGATGACGTGCTGGCCCGCGGTGCCCTCGGCGTTGACGTAGCCGATCCACAGGGCCTCGCCGGTGAGGACGGCGGCCTGCATGGTGGCCAGGGTCTCGGCGGAGCTGGTGCGGGGCAGGTCGCCGTCGGCCGGGGCCGAAGCGGTCGGTCTGCGCGGCGCGGTGGAGGCCAGGTCACCTGCCCGGATCGCGCGCACGGCCGCCGACAGCAGCGTGGTGTCGGGGACGGGTGGGCCGTCCGGGACCGGTTCGGGGGCGGTGCGCGGCGGGGTGCGGTGGGAGTCGGCCCGGGCGATCAGGACGTCCCCCTCGGCGGATTCGGCCGCGGGGGCGTAGCCCATCGCGCGCAGGCCCTCCAGCAGGGTGGCCGGGTCGGCCGGGGTGGCCAGCACGGTCGGGGCCAGCCGCCGCAGGCGCAGCCCGGCGGACCGCTTGTCGGCGAGGATCTCGTTCAGCAGCGCGTCGTCGTCGCAGCGCACGTAGGCCGACGCGGCACCGACCCGCAGGTGCCCGTGGCGCCGGGCCACGTCGTCGATCAGGTACGCGAGCGGCTGCGGAACCGGCGTACGGGAGTGCTGGGCGAGGAAGGCGTGCAGGTCGGCGGCGGTGCGGCCGGCGTCCAGGGCGCGCCGCACCGAGGCCGGGGTGAACCGGTAGACCGTCGCGCCGCCCTTGGACTCCACGTCGGCGAGCACGCCGAGCACGTCCGCCAGCGGCCGTTGCAGCGGGCCCGGTGCCACCGCCGTCAGGTCAGCCTGGAGCAGGACGTGGTCCAGCGGTTCGGGCAGGAGCGGCGCGAGCAGCCGGGCGGCGTCGGCCGCGGCGGTCTCCTGCTCGGCGGCGGACATCGGGGTGGGGGAGGCGGCTCCCGGCTCCCCGGCGTCGGCCCGGTGGTGATGGTGGACGGGCAGCTTGTCGCCGGGGCCGGCGGATCCGGCCGGGCGTGCCGGGGCAGGGGCAGGAGGCGCGCCGAGCAGCGCCCGCCCGTGCGCGGACAGCGCGCCCCGCCCGGTGACGCCCAGCAGCTCGGCCTCGGACAGCGTCCACCGCGCGAGGCGTTCGCGCAGGTCGTGGTCGCGCTGTGGCCCGCGCAGCGGACGCTCCCAGCGAAGCCGGGCCAGGACCGACTCGACGGCCGGGGCGGCCCCCTCCGGCAGTCCGGCCATCAGGGACAGCACGCGGCGCCGTACCTCCGGGGCGGCCGAGCGGTCAAGACCCGGGCCGAGCGCGGACAGCGTGCGGTCCTTCGCGTCCCGCCCGCCGACCACACCCGGCGTCCGCGTCGCCGACAGCCACGCCCGGGCCAGCCGCGCCCAGCGGTCGGCGGCGGCCCGCTCCCGCCACTCGTCGTACGCGGGGGTCGCCGCGAACCGCTCCTCGACGTCGCCGTCGGAGGCCAGCAGCCCAGCCGCGTAGGCGAGTTCGACCCAGAAGGCGGCGACCGGCTCGGACACGTCCAGGGCGACGGCGGTGCGCTTGAGGTCGCGCACGCTCAGGCCGCCCGCGCGCAGCACCGTCGGACCGCCCTCGTCCCAGTCCTTCAGCAGTTCCTCGACGGTGGCCAGCGCGGTGTACGCCTGTCCGGCGGCGGTCGCGTCCACCACCTGGGCGCGGTGCGTGGCCGCCGGCTCCACGGCGGGCGGCACCGGCTCGGGCGTGCGGTGCGCACGGCCCGCCCGCAGGTGCAGTGCCACCTCGCGGGGCAGGACGACCGTGCCGGGCGCCGTGGGCAGCAGCAGCCCGCGGTCGAGCAGCCGCCGCAGGCGCGGGGCCGGGTCGGCGGTGACCTGCCCGTACGGTGGCCCCCACACGAGGCGGTCGAGCACGTCGAGGGAGTCGTCCGGTACGTCTGCGAGCAGCGCGGCCATCCGCACCCGGTCGCCGAACAGCGCGGTGAGCGAGGCCACCGCGGAGACCGAGTCATGGGTGGAGGGCAGCCCGGCGGCGGTCACGATCTCCTGGATCCGGCCCGGTGACATGCCTGCCGTGGCCTCCTGCACCGTCGGGCCGAGCCCGGTGGGGGAGGGGTGCTGTGCGGAGGGGGCGAGCAGCTCACGGGCGGTGCGCACCAGGCGCAGCCGGTCGTCGCCGCCCCAGACCAGGGCCTGTTCGCGCAGCGTGCCGAGTGCGCGCGGCAGCGCGGCGGCGACGGCGGGCTCCCCCTCGTCGCCGGCCATGAGAGCGAGCAGTTCGGCGTAGGCCGCCGGGTCCGCCGCCACGGCCAGCGCCTCCGCCGTCTGGAGGGCGAACCGGTCCAGCCGCTCCAGGGCACGCACCACGGAGGCGCGGGTACCGGCGCGGGTGGCCAGCTGGGTGAGGTCGGTGGGGACCGGCGTGATGAGGTCCGGGCGGCTGCGCAGGAGCGCGCTCAGGGAGGCGTCGTCCCGCGCGCGAAGCGCCTCCGCGAGCGAGCGGGGGGCCGCCGCCGGTTTCTCATCGCTGCTCATCCGACCCACGGTAGCGGGTGCGTACGACACCGCAGCAGGCTTCCGGCGCGCGGGCGGTGCGGCCGGCGGCGCGACCGCGGGCGGCCACGGCCGGGTCCGGCGGCACGGACGGCCGCGCGTCGCGGGTGGCTACGGCGGCCGCCGCGCACGCGGTACCGTCGTCCCACGGGGTCATCGGCCAGCCGCCCCGGAGGGGTTCGTGGGGATCGAGAGCGACCAGGTCGTCTACGAGTATCTGAGCCGCGTCGGGGACGTGGCCCAGCAGCGCCAGCTGTCCTCGGCCACCCGGATGCGGCTCGTGTCGGAGCTGCGCGACGAGATCGACCGGTGCCGGGCCAGGGCCGCGGTCGACAGCCCCGCCGCGGTGCGGCGCATCCTGGTCCGGCTGGGCAGCCCCGACGACATCGTCGCCGCGGCGGGCGGTGCGGACGGCCGGACCGCCGGCTCCCACGGCGAGGCGCGGACCCAGGGTCCCGCCGTGCCCGTACAGCGCGAGCCGGCCCCCAAAACCGGAGCCGTGCCCGGCTCCGCACCCTGGTCCAGGCCCGCGCCCGGCCCCGCCCGCACGGCCGAGGCGGCCGAGGCGGCCGGGACCGACGACGAGGCCGCCGCCCCGGGGCGCCGGCGGCCGAAGGGCCTGCGCCGGGTCGTACCACGACCACGCCCGGGCCGCCCCGCCCGCCCGGAGACGGACCCCGCACCGCCGGCGGGCGGTGCGGTCCCGCCGCACCTGGCGACCGCGGACCAACTGGGCGGCGGCGCGGGCCCCCGCCCCGACTGGTGGCGCACGGACGACAGCCCCTTCGGGCTCGGTGACGACGTGCCGGCGGGTTTCGTGGGCGGGGTGGAGATCCCGGACCTGCTCAAGGCCCCGCCGCCGAAGACGCCGGCCGAGGCGGCGGAGGCCGTCCCCGCGGCCGACGCGCCGGGAGAGGCGCAGGCGACCGGGCCGGACGCGGCCGGAGCCGGCACCGCCCCCCGGCGGCGCTTCCCGCTGCTGCCCCGGCGGGCGCCGAAGGCGGCGGGCCGCGCCGGGAGATGGAGCAACCCGCTGCTCCTGCTCGCCGCCGCGCTGCTGGTGGGCGGCGCGGTGACCGGCAACCTGTTCGCGCTGCTGTTCGGCTGGGTCATCGCGTACGGCTCCCGGCGGCTGACCCCCACGGAGTCCAAGTGGGCGGTCGTGGGCATGCCCGGCCTGGCCCTGGCCGCGGGCCTCCTCTGGCTGTGGGGCCGCAACGACGGCCGCTGGGGCACCCCCATCGCCCAGGGCCACATGAACGACGCGGTCAGCCAGACCTGGCCCTGGGTGGTCCGCACGGCGGCCGTCCTGTCGGCCCTGTTCCTCCTGTGGCGCTCACAACGCCGACGGTGAGCATCGCCGGCCGGGGGCGACGGGGACTGGGCCAAGGGCCCGGGGGCCGGACCGGCGGACGGGGCCGAGGACCGGGGACCGAGCGGTGGATCGGGCAGCGAGGACCGGAACCCGGGGCCGAGGACCGGCGGACGGGACTGAGGACTGGGGACCGAGCGCCGGGAGACCGGGACCGAGCGCGAACGGCCGGGACCGAGTGGGGGCGGACGGGGCCGAGGACCGGCGGACGGGACTGAGGAGCGGGGGAGTCGAGCGGCGACTCGGGCGCCGAGGGGTGCGGCCGGGAGCCGGGGAGCGGCGGTCGGGGCCGGGACCGAGCGACTGGGGAGCGCGACCGAGCGGCGGGGGAGCGAGAGCTGGGGGCCGGGGGCCGGGGCAGGCTGGAGGCCGGGTTCGTGGTCGGGGACCGGGGGTCGGTCGGAGGTGGTGCGCGGGCACAATGGCTTGCATGACCTCGCGCCTGCTGACCGTCGGTTTCGATCTCGACATGACCCTCATCGACTCCCGCCCGGGCATCCACGCCTGCTACGTGGAGCTGTCCGAGCGGACCGGGACACCCGTCGACGCCGACCTGGTGGTCACGCGGCTCGGGCCGCCGCTGGAGGATGAGCTGGTCAACTGGTTCCCGGCCGAGCGGGTCCCGGCCGTGGCGGATCTGTACCGCGAGATCTACCCGGCGACCGCCATCGCCCCCACGCTCGCGCTCCCGGGCGCGCGGGAGGCGGTCGCGGCCGTGCGGCGGGCCGGCGGGCGGTCGATCGTCGTGACCGCCAAGTACGAGCCGAACGCCAAGCTGCACCTGGAGCACCTCGGCATCGAGCCGGACGCGGTGATCGGCGGCCTGTGGGCGGAGCAGAAGGCGCAGGCGCTGCGCGAGTACGGCGCCCAGGTGTACGTCGGCGACCACGTGGGCGACGTACGCGGTGCCCGCGCGGCCGATGCCCTGTCGGTGGCGGTGGCCAGCGGGCCGTGCGACGAGGAGGCGCTGCGGACGGCCGGCGCGGACGTCGTCCTCACCGATCTGACCGCGTTCCCGGCGTGGCTTACCGAGTACACGGAGCGCAACGCGCGCATTTCGGCCGAGAACGGCCCCGGCGGCGCTGCCTACCCCGCCTCGCCGCGGGCCTGACGGCGGCCCGCCGCGATCGACCGGAGCACTCCGCCGGCGGCGATCACGAAACCGACGGCCATGAGCATGCTCAACCCGAACATGTAGGTCGGAAAGGGCTTCGCCCCGAAGAACAGGGGCGCCACCGTCACCATGGTGGCCAGCGCGCCGATGGAGAACACGATGGCACCGGCACGGATCAGCCGGTCACCGGGAGCGGGATTCGCTTGGGTCTTGTCACGCACCGGTCCAGGGTAGTTCCCCGCGCGGGTGAACGGGCCGGGCGCCGTCCGGCTCACGCCCGTGGGTGGCGGCGCACATCGCCGGCCGCGTGAGCGGGCGCGCACGCGGGCGCGGACCGTCGCCATCGCTTCCCCCCACCGCGCCACGCCTCTTTTGCGCCACTCGGGGCGCACGGGCGAGAGGCCTTGTCACGGGGCGTGGTTAAGGGCGTGATGGGGTGGGGAGAGCCCCGGTAAGGTGGTTCGACGGCAGTTCAACGGCGTCCGGGACCGATCGAGGGAGTGTGTGCTTTGCCGACTGGCAAGGTCAAATGGTTCAACAGCGAGAAGGGCTTCGGCTTCCTCTCCCGCGACGACGGCGGCGACGTCTTCGTCCATTCCTCGGTCCTTCCCGCCGGAGTAGACACGCTCAAGCCGGGACAGCGCGTGGAGTTCGGAGTGGTCGCCGGCCAGCGCGGCGACCAGGCCCTGACGGTGACGCTCCTGGAGCCGGCCCCCTCGGTCGCGGCGGCGCAGCGCAAGAAGCCGGACGAACTGCTCTCCATCGTGCAGGACCTGACGACCCTCCTGGAGAGCGTCGGCCAGACCCTGGAGCGTGGCCGCTACCCCGAGAAGGCCTCCGGCAAGAAGGTCGCCGGGCTGCTGCGGGCGGTCGCCGACCAACTGGACGTGTGACGCGGCGCCCCGCCGCTCCCGGCCCCGGTCCGGGCCCCAGCCCCCGCCCCAGCGACGGCCGTCCTGGTCCCGGTGACGGTCGTCCCGGTCCCAGCCCTGGTGACGGGCTTCTCGGGCCCGTCCGCGTTCACGGGAAGGCCAGCGCGTCGGGGCCGAGGGGCGGGACCAGGCCCTCGGCCGCCGCACGGGTGAGCAGTCCGCGGACCGCCGCGTAACCGTCCTCGCCGAGGTCGGCGGTGAACTCGTTGACGTACAGCCCGATGTGCTGGTCCGCGACGGCCGGGTCCATCTCCTGGGCGTGCTCCATGACGTACGGACGCGACGTCTCGGGGTCGTCCCAGGCGGCGCGCACGGAGGCGCGGATCGAGGCGGCGAGCCGGTCCAGGGTGTCCGCGCCCAGCGACCGCTTGGCGATGATCGCGCCGAGCGGGATGGGCAGCCCGGTGGTGTCCTCCCAGTGCTCACCCATGTCGGCGAGCTTGTGCAGGCCGTAGTTCTGGTAGGTGAAGCGGGCCTCGTGGATCACCAGGCCGGCGTCGACCTTCCCGTCCCGCACGGCCGGCATGATCTCGTGGAACGGCATCACGACGATCTCACCGACCCCGCCGGGCACGGTGTCCGCCGCCCACAGCCGGAACAGCAGGTACGCCGTCGACCTCTCGCTCGGCACCGCCACCGTACGGCCCTTCAGGTCGGTGCCCGGCTCCCTGGTCAGCACCAGCGGACCGCAGCCCCGGCCCAGCGCGCCGCCGCACGGCAGCAGCGCGTACTCGCCCAGGACGTACGGCAGCACCGCGTACGACACCTTCAGCACGTCGTGCTCGCCGCGCTCGGCCATGCCGTTGGTGACGTCGATGTCGGCGAAGGTGACGTCGAGGGCCGGCGCGTCGGGGACGCGGCCGTGGGCGAGGGCGTCGAAGACGAAGGTGTCGTTGGGGCAGGGCGAGTAGGCGATCCGCAGGCTGCCGGGGCCCTGCGGGCGGTCGGCGTTCTGCGGGCGGTCAGCGTTCTGCGGACTCATGTGGGTTCCAACTCTCCAGTACGGGGACGAGCTTCCCGAAGCCTTCGGTGAGGGCCGCGAGCGCGTCACCGATGCGCCAGGCGGAGCGGTCGCGCGGGCCGACGGGATTGGAGACCGCGCGCAGCTCCAGTACGGGGACGCCGTGCGCGCCGGCCGCCTCGGCGACGCCGAACCCCTCCATGGCCTCGGCGAGGGCGCGGGGATGGCGGGCGCGCAGGACGTCGGCGCGGGCGGCGGTGCCGGTCACGGTCGAGACGGTCAGCACCGTGCCCGTGGCCGCGCCGGTCGCGGCACCGGCGGCCCGTACGAGTGATGCGGGCGGACGGTGGGTGACGGTGCCGAAGCCGAGTTCGGTCACCGGCAGGAAGCCTTCGCCGGTCTCGGCGCCCAGGTCGGCGGCCGTGATCTCGTCGGCGAGGACGAGTGAGCCGACGGGTGCGCCGGCGGGCGCCTGCGAGGGATGGCCGGCGCCCGCGGCCGGTGGGAGGCCTACGTCCGCGGCCGGTGCGCGGCTTCCGCCCGCGGCCGGTGCGAAGCCGCCCGCGATGCCGGCGGAGACGACCAGGTCGTACGGGGTGCCGCCGAGCGCCGCCGCGGTGAGGGCGGTCGCGGTGGAGGCGGCGGCGAGGGCCGGGCCGACCCCGGCCGCGATCAGGTCGTGGCCGCCGAAGCGGTGCACGGTCACGCCGGGCAGCAGCACCTCACGGGCCGGCCCGGCGCAGGTGAACGCCCGTGCCACCGCGTCCCGTTCGACGGGGACCGCGGTGGCGACGAGTACGCGTACGGAGGACGTGTCAGGAGTCCTTCTGCAGCTTGAAGGACCACACGCCCGTCACGTCCTTGTCGCCCTCCTTGACGGCGATCCAGGTGGAGTTCCCGCTGGCGCCGTACTGGGGGTTGAAGAACACGCTGCCCGGGATGGTCGTGTACGTCTTCTTGCTGGTCTCGGTCAGCGGCTGACCGTTCATCAGGATGGTCCAGCCCTTGTCCGCGATGTCCGGGTCGACGCCGAAGCGGACGGTCTCGTCGGTGTCGACCTTGATGGTCTTGTCCGACTTCAGGCACTTCGGCAGGTCGGCGGTCTTGATCGCCTTGCCGTTGTTGTAGCAGGTGGCCTCCGAGTGCACCGAGTTGTCGCCGACGGTGATCGTGGCCATCGGCGTCGGCTTGTCGCAGGCCGTCAGGAGAAGCAGTCCGGCGGAAACGGCGCCGGCGGCGGCGACGGCGCGGCGGCGTCGCACAGCGGATTGCAGCGAGGTCATGGCGGAAGGCTATCGGGCGCGTCCAGCCCACCGCCCACGCGGGGGTACGGCGTGCCGCCCGTCCACCCGCCCGTGACCTGATCCCCCGCAGCCCGCCCGGCCCCCGGCCCCGCCCCCGGACGGCGGCCGGCAGGCCCCCGGCGGGCCGGGACGGGGTGGCGGTCAGGGCCCCGGCGGGCCGGCCGGGACGGGCGGCGGTCAGGCCGGGTGGGGGCGGCTCGGGGGGCTGTGGCGGGCCGAGGCGAGCAGGCCGCGGGCCGTGGACAGCCAGCCGGCCGCGACGATCGCCGCGCCCACCGACAGGCCCAGTACGCCGTTGAGGGGAAGTGCGATGCCGATCGCGCCGCCCAGCACCCAGGCCACCTGCAGCAGCGTCTCGGAGCGGGCGAACGCCGACGTGCGCACCGCCTCCGGTACGTCCCGCTGGATCAGCGCGTCCAGCGACAGCTTGGCCAGCGCCTGCCCGAACCCGGCGAACGCGGCCAGGCACGCCACCAGGAACGCGCCGAAGAACACGGCCGCCGTGACCGCCACCCCGAGCACGATCGCGACGACCGTCACGATGATCAGCTCCGGGGCGCGCGAGCGCAGCCACGCGCCCACCGCCGTGCCGAGCGCGTTGCCCGCGCCCGCCGCGACGCCGACTATCCCCAGCGAGACCGCCGCGCTCTCGCCGGTCAGCGGGTGCTCGCGCAGCAGGAAGGCGAGGAAGAAGATCAGGAAGCCGGACAGGCAGCGCAGCGCCGCGTTCGCCGCCAAGGCGTGCGTGACGGCCGTGCCCACGCTGCGCAGCCCGGGCCGCCGGGGCGGTGTGCGGCGCGGCCCGTGCGGCCGCTCGGCGTCCGCCGCGAGCCGCGCCCGGTCCTCGCCCTTGGCCGAGTCGACCTTGCGGGGGAGCGAGAAGGACAGGAACGTTCCCGCGACGAAGATCACAAAGGCGCCGTAGAGCGGCCAGCGCGGCCCGACCATGTGGAGCCCCGCCCCGACGGGCGCGGCCACGCCGGTGGCCAGCAGCCCGCCCAGCGTGACCCGGGAGTTCGCCTTCACCAGCGAGAACGAGGGCGGCAGCAGCCGTGGCACCACGGCGCTCCTGACCACGCCGTACGCCTTAGAGGCGACCAGTACGCCGAGCGCCGCCGGATACAGTTCGAGGCCGCCGCCGGCCGCGGCGCCCGCGATGATCAGTGCGAGCAGCGCGCGGGCCAGCATCGCGGCGGCCATGGCGGCGCGCCGCCCGTGCGGCAGCCGGTCCAGCAGGGGGCCGATCACCGGTGCGAGGACCGTGAACGGCGCCATCGTGATGGCCAGGTAGAGCGCGACCCGGCCGCGGGCCTCGTCGGTGGGCACCGAGAAGAAGACGGTGGAGGCGAGCGCCACGGTGATCATGACGTCACCGGCGCCGTTCACCGCGTGCAGTTCGATCAGCTTGCCGAGCCCGGACTCGCCCGCGCCGTGCGCGTGCGTGACCCGGCGGATCCCGCGCGCGGCACCGGCGAACGGCAGCCGCAGGGCACGGCCCACCGCGCGGACGGACCCGCCGAACCGGCCCGAACCGCTGCCCCGGCTGCTTCCCCCCGCCACCTCCTCGGGCTCACCGAGCCCTGTGGTCTCCGGGGGCGTCCTCGCGGCTGCCACCCCGTCATAGTGCCCCGATACGGCCGCAGGTAGCGCCATTACGGCACGGAACGGCGACGACACCCCCGACGGACGACCCCGACGGCCGCGCCCCTACGACGACTTCCAGGGGCGCGCCCCTACGACGTCCCCGACGGCCGCGCCCCGACGACGACCCCCACGGGCGGGCCCCGACGACGACCTCCACGGGCGGGCCCCTACGACGACCTCCACGGGCGGGCCCCTATGACGACTTCCAGGGGCGCGCCTCTACGACATCCTCGACGGCCGCGCCCCGACGACGGCCCCGATGACGGCCCCCCACGGGTGCGCCCCTGCGGACGACCAGGCGGGGCGCACGCGAGAGGGCACCCTGGCGGGCACCGTCGCCCGCCCTCCGCCCGGCCCCGGCCGAATCCCCGGCCCGGCCAGGGCTGCTCCCCGGCCGTCCCCCGTCCGAGGCTGACGGGCGCGCCCCTGCGGACGGCCCCCGGTCCGGCGGGACGCACCCGGCAAGGCGCCCTCGTCCGGCTTCCGCCCGGCTCGGAGCGACCCCTCGGGCCCGGCCCTACGCAGATCCCGAACCGCACAGATCCCGAACCGCACAGATCCCGAACCGCGCCTCCCGGCCGAGGCCGCCGAGACCGACGAACGCCCCCGCGGGCCACGCGGGACGCACCCGGCAGGGCACCCCGGCGGCGCACCCGCCCCCGCACCGCCCGGCCCGGCCCCCGGCGGATCCCGATGTCGCCCCATGCCGCCCCGGACTGATCCCGTACCGATCCCGGAGCAGCTCCCCGGCGGATCCCGTCCGCCCCTGGCCGCCTCCGTCCCGGTCCCCGGCGGTCCCCGGCCCCCTGGATCGCTTCCGTACCGGCCCGGCGCTCCTGCACCGCGCCCTGGCCGCCTCCGTACCGGTCCCCGGCGGTCCCCGGCCCCCTGGATCGCTTCCGTACCGGCCCGGCGCTCCTGCACCGCGCCCTGGCCGCCTCCGTGCCGGTCCCCGGCGGTCCCCGGCCCCCTGGATCGCTTCCGTACCGGCCCGGCGCTCCCGTACCGCGCCCTGGCCGCCTCCGTGCCGGTCCCCGGCGGTCCCCGGCCCCCTGGATCGCTTCCGTACCGGCCCCGGCAGGCCCCGCACTGCCCCTAACCGCCTCCGGAACCGCCCCCGCCTGCCGCCTCCGAATCCGCCCCCCTGCCGCCGCTGCACCCGCCCCCTGGCCGGTCCCGGGCCGCCCCACCGGCCGTCTCCGGCCCCCTCGCCCGCCCCCGAACCCCCTCCGCCCCGAGCGACGGATCCCCGCCGCGTGGTGGTGAAGGGACCGTCGGTGTAGGCCCAGCGGCGGCGAGAAGGTAGCGTGCGTAGCGCGCCGTGGCGAACGTTCTCGGCCGCGCGCCTTACGTGCATACCGCAGAATGGATGACGTAGGTGCGCCCGAGCGCGATCGGGCGCGGACGTCGACGCGGTCCAGGGTCCGCTCCGTCCGCCCCGCCGCCTTCAGGCCGGCGCACCCGTCAGACGGCGTAGGAGAGAAGCGATACCTGTGAGCGCAGCGACCACGCGAAGCCGCACCCCCGACCGCCTGTGCGCCGAGGCGGTCGACCTCGCCCGTGCCGCCGCCGAGGAGGCGGCCGCTCCCGGCGTCGTCGGCGAGCACGCGGGACTGATGTCCGAGGGCGACCGCGTCGTCACGCACTTCTTCGAGTGCAAGGAGCCGGGCTACCGCGGCTGGCGCTGGGCGGTGACCGTGGTCCGGGCTTCCCGCGCGAAGATCGTCACCCTGGACGAGGCCGTCCTGCTGCCCGGCCCCGACGCGCTCCTCGCCCCCGAGTGGGTGCCCTGGAGCGAGCGGCTGCGCCCCGGCGACATGGGGCCCGGCGACCTGCTGCCCACCGACGCCGAGGACCTGCGCCTCGAGCCCGGTTTCTCCGGCGAGGACGAGCCCGCGCCGAACTCCGCCGTCTCCGCGGGGATGGCGGAACTGGCGGAGGCCGAGGACGCCGACGTCACCGCGGGCCCCCCGCGCAACCTGCCCGTGGCCCCCTCGCGCGGTTCGATCGCCGCGGTCGCCGAGGAACTGGGCATGCGCCGCGCCCGCGTCCTGTCCCGCTACGGGCTGCACGTCGCCGCCGACCGCTGGGAAGAGGCGTACGGCGCGAAGACCCCGATGGCCCAGGCAGCCCCGGCAGCCTGCGTGAGCTGCGGCTTCCTGGTGCCGATCGGCGGCTCGCTGGGTCAGGCCTTCGGTGTCTGCGCCAACGAGTTCGCCCCGGCGGACGGCCGCGTCGTCTCCCTGACGTACGGGTGCGGGGGCCACTCCGAGGCCGCCGTCATGCCGAAGCCGCCCCAGCCGGCCGCGCCCGTGGTCGACGAGACCCGCGTGGACCCGTTCCCGCTGCGCCCGGCCCGGGACTCGGGCTCCGTGCCGGACACCTCCGACGAGGACACGGCGGAGCTGGGGCACTCGTAGGACTGCGGTGGCGGCACGGGGCGGCCCGTGCCGCACAACTCCGAAGCGGCCGCCTTCCCCTGGGCGAGCGCTTCGGTCAGGGGCCGCGCGCGGTTCTGCCCGGGTGATCCTGAGAGAAGCCGTCCTGGGCGCCTCCCTCGCGCTTCGCGCGCGTTCATGTCACTCATCACTCGGGATCGCCGAGCGCGCCTACTGTGGCGAGTGGCTGAGTGGTTGCGCATCCTGGCTGCCGCTGGGTTGGCCGCTGCTGGCCGGGCCGTCGGCGTGGGCCACGGGAGCCGCTGGGGCCGCGAGAGCGTGCCAGTGGCGGCGCAGTACAGCCGACTCGCCGAGGACGAGCGCGTGCGGCCGGTAGCCCGGGCCGATCAGGGAACGTTCCAGCGCGGGCAGGTAGTTCCAGCGCACCGCCGGGTGCGCGGAGTGCGCGAAGTGGTACAGGTCCCCGTACGGCAGCCACGTACCGCGTGCGAGCAGGGCGAGCAGCATGTTGCGCGGGTACAGGCGCAGGCACCGTCCGGCCTCGACGGCAACCGGCGGCCTCGTAACCTGCTCCGGATCGAACCAGCGGTGTTCCACCAGCAGCGACATCCAGGCGAGCTGCGGATAGAGCAGCAGCCGGGGCAGCAGGAAGACGAACAGGGCCGCCTGCCAGCCGAATCCCGCAGCCAAGGACGCTGTCACTGCCGCCGGACCGGCCGCCCGAAGGCGCCCGGCGCCCGGCTCCCGCCCCAGAGCGGCCAGGCTCCGCACGGTGCCGGACATCCCGGCCGGAGTGAGCGGGTGGACCGTGCCGAGCACGTAGCGTGCCGTTCCGGTCCCGGTCCGCAGGCCTGCCCGGTGCAACTCCGCCAGGTTGGGGTCGGCCCCGGAGACCGTCGCGTTCGGGTGGTGCTCGCGGACGTGCCGACGGCGGCGTACGGGCACCGGAACGAACCCGAGTGGGACATGGACGGCCGTCTCGGCGAGCAGCGTGTTCAGCCGGCCGGAGCGCGTCAGGACGCCGTGCACCGCGAAATGGCTGACCTCCTGCAGATGGCGGAATTTCACCGCGCCCGCGAGTGCGGCGACCGCGCATCCCCACGCACCGCCGTGCACGGCCACCGCGCACCATCCGGCGAATTCCAGCCAATGGCCCAGGAGCAGGAGCACGGGCGTGACGTTGTTGAGCCGCTCGCGCTGGAGCGACATCACCGCCCGAAGCGAGGCGGGCTCGGGCCGCCCTCTTGCCGTCCGTACCGGACTGAACCACCACCGGTCCGCCTGCCGCAGCACGATCCCCACCGCGATGACCACCAGGCCAGCCGACAGTGCCCCCACGCCGTCCCCTCCCCGTAAATCCCGGCCCCGCACTCGGTCGGGGGCCCGGCCGAGCAGACGCGGTGCCGCGCTCCTTGCCGGCCAGGCCTGCGGAGACGGGCGGTGGTCAGATCTCGGTCGGGTGGATTCCGGCCTCGTGCAACACCTTCATGTTTTCCCGGTTGAGCTCCGCGAACGCGCCGATTTCAGCCATGTGCGCGGAGCCCGCGTATCCCACCGGACCGTCCCCGAGGAGCACGGCGGGGTCCAGCTCGGCCTCGTACACGATGGTGGCGTTGCCCTCCAGGACGGGCTGCCACACGTCACCGACGGGCTGGAGCATGCTCCGGGCGACTCCACCGGGGTTGCGTACGGTCACCGGCCGCTCGGGCTCCACCAGCCCGAGGCGGGACAGGACCGCGCGGGAGGCCGCGATGCCCGAACCGCATGACGGCGTCAGTCCCGCTCCGCGCTCATAGGTGTGGATGAACACTTCGTCGTCCGAGAGCGGCAGCACGAAGGACAGGTTGGCGCCGATGGGGAACACGGACGGTGATGCGGCCACCCGCTGCCCCGTCTCGATCAGTTCCGCCTCGTCGTAGTTGTCGATCACCGTGATCAGGTGCGAGTTCGGCACCGCGACCGCCGTCACACGGCGCGACGGGTGGAAGGCGGGCAGCAACCGGTCGACATATGCGCCACCTGCACCCGCCTCCGCAACGATGGGGTGGACAGGGGCGAAGTCGACGGCGGGCAGCTCGACGGAGACCTGACGCACGCCGTGCGGCGTACGGCCCCGGTCGCGGACGGTGAAGGAGTACGGTCCCTGGTCCACGACGACGGACTCCGCCTGGTGGCGGTCCAGCAGTATGCGGCCGGCGCATCGCATTCCGTTTCCGCACAGCAGTGCCTCGGACCCGTCCGGGTTGTAGAACCAGGCCCGCGCGGTGCCGTCACCGTGATCGGCCACGAAGTACACGCCGTCACCGCCCAGCCCGCGCTTGCGGTCGCACAGCAGGCCGACGGCCCGGGTGAGCTCGTCCGCCGTGGTGAAGTGATCGAGGGGCGCCCCGTCGACCACGAAGATGTCGTTCCGGGAGCCGTGGGCCTTGGTGAGCGAGAGAGTGGACATCAGGTACTTTCCGTCGCGCTGTGACTTCGCGCGGTCCCGCCAGGTCCGGACCGGCTGTCTTTTCATGCTATCGAAGCGCGTGCAAGGGGTCGGTGCGCACGGATCGGCGAGCGGTGCTCCGCGGCGGGCTGTGGGCAGCACATCAGAGCCGCGCCGCTGCTTCCCGCACGGTGTCTTCGTTCCACGTTCCGGCGTCGAGCATGGGCCGTGCGGTGGCCTCGTACGACTGGAGGATGAACGGTGCCGAGTCCGAGCCGTGACCCCAGATGGACTCGAAGCGGCCGGCCCAGCGCTCGACCTGCTTGAAGTAGACGGAACTGCGACCCCGCCGGTAGTCGCTGTCGCCTTGTTCTTCTTCCAGCAGGACCGCCGCCTTCGATATCACGACGAAGTCCACGGCCTGGTCGGCGCGCAACCGGTCCCGTACGGCGAGCGCGCACTGCACGCCCAGAGAGCGGTGGTGGTCGATGAGCGCCAGCAGGGAGCGGGCGAACTCGTGCTTGACGAGATCGTCCTGCCAGCAGATGAACAGCCTCTGCACCGTCCCGCCCCCCTCGATCAGGCGCCGGTTGACGGCCAGGTAGTCGCGTCGTAGGCGGCCGGCCTGCGTGCCTCCGAGTTCGGCAAGGCCATCGGCTACGGCGAGGACATGGTTTACAAGGTCGAGGGCGGCAGGCGGATCCCCCGGCGGGACTATCTCGTCATGTCCGACCAGGTGTTGAACGCCGGTGGGCTCGGCACGGCGATGTGGGAGGACGTGTAGAAGGTCCGGTATCCGAAGACGATGCGGGATCTGGCGCGGATGGAGGCGCAGGCTGTCGAGGTGACTGCGTATGGGACGCGCAACCTTCACGGACTGCCGCAGACGCAGGACTGCATGCGCGCGCTGTTCGAGATGCGGTGACCGGCGCATTCGGAGGACCAGGCGGAGCGACTCGACGAGTGTGTCGAGGTCGCGACCACGCTTGGCACGGTGCACGTCCGTGACTCCGAGAACGTGGAAGGGGCCCGGTTGGGGTTTGCCCCGGCCACGTGGGCACGGTTCGTGCCGTAGGTGTCCGGGAGCTGATCACGTTGCCTGGTCCGCCCGCTACTCCAGCAGCAGGCGGACCAGCTGGTCGAGCTCCTCGGCGTCCGGGGAGTCGGCGATGACGGAACGGATTGCTTGGCGCAGCTTGGTGATTCGGGTTCGCCGGGTCGAACTCCGGGATGGGGAGCTGCCATACGGCCTTGTCAACGTGCCTCTCGTCCTTGCCGTAGGACATCAGAGGGCGAACGGCCCCGGTCAATGCTGGCGTATTCAGGATCGCGCAGAGGTACATGCCTTCTTGGACACGGCGGAGCTGGGGCACTCGCAGGGCACACCACCGCCTGCCGCCCGTCCACCGCTCGCCGCCTGCCCCGCCCGTTCCCCCGCGCGGTACCTTCGTCCTCACCCTCGTCGTGAGGAGAATGCACGACTTGAACCCTCCCCAGCTGACGCGAGGGGATTCCTGACTCAGGAAAGCCCCGCAGGTCCGCGACCTGAAAGGTCTTGTTCCCTCAACTTCCCTCAACATCAGCCGGGACGGAACCTGCCCGGTTCGGTACTGCACAATCGAGGTAGCTCGTGCTTGGTTCTGGCAACGAGCCGTTGCGCTGGCTTGGTTCTCGCTCAGCGTGCCGAACATCTTACCCTAAGTATGCGAGCGAGTAATCGCCGGAGGAACAACGTGAGCATGTTGGTGCAGCCCTCCGCCGGGGCGGACCCGTTCGGGACCGTGCGGCTGCGGCGCGGTGTGCTGGACGCCTGGGCGACCAGCCCGGCCAGGTTCCGTGAGGACGCCAACGCCGAGGAGGACCTCGTCCTCGGCGGCTACCGGGACCGGCTCGTCGTCGAGCTGGCGCAGAACGCCGCCGACGCCGCCGCCCGCGCGGGCGTGCCCGGCCGGCTGCGCCTGACCCTGCGCGACGGGGTCCTCGTCGCCGCCAACACCGGCGCCCCGCTGGACGCGTCGGGCGTGGAGTCGCTGTCCACGCTGCGCGCCTCCGCCAAGCGGGACACCGCCGCGTCCGACCTGCCCTCCGTGGGCCGCTTCGGCGTCGGCTTCGCCGCCGTGCTCGCTGTCACCGACGAACCCGCCGTCATCGGCCGGCACGGCGGGGTGCGCTGGTCCCTGGCCGAGGCCCGGGGCCTGGCCGAGGAGACCGCCCGGCACAGCCCCGGCCTCGGCGACGAGATCCGCCGCCGCGACGGCCACGTGCCGCTGCTGCGGCTCCCGTTCGCCGCCGAGGGCACCGCGCCCGACCCGTACGACACGGTCGTCATCCTGCCGCTGCGCGACGCGGCCGCCGCCGACCTCGCCGAACGGCTGCTGCACGCCGTCGACGACGCGCTGCTCCTCGCCCTGCCCGGCCTTCAGGAGGTCGTCGTCGAGATCGGTGCCGCCGCCGCACGCACCCTGCGCCGCCGCACCGAGGGCCCGCTGAGCGTCGTGGAGGACAGCGCGCACGGCACCACCCGGTGGCGTACGGCCGCCGCGCACGGGCCGCTCACCCCCGACCTGCTCGCCGACCGGCCGGTGGAGGAGCGGCTGCGGCCCCACTGGTCCCTGACCTGGGCCGTCCCCGTGGACGCCGACGGCGGCCCGCTCGCCCCGCGCACCAGCCCGGTCCTGCACGCCCCCACCCCGAGCGACGAACCGCTCGGCGTGCCCGCCCTGCTCATCGCCTCCTTCCCTCTGGACACCACCCGCCGGCACACCGCGCCGGGAGTGCTCACCGACTTCCTCGCGCAGCGCGCCGCCGACGCCTACGCCGGACTGCTCGCCGAGTGGCGGCCGGTGACCGAGGCCCTCATCGGCCTCGTGCCCGGCCCGCTCGGCAAGGGCGAACTGGACGGCACGCTGCGCCAGGCGATCCTGGAACGGCTGCCGCGGACCTCCTTCCTGCCACCCGCCGCCGAGCGGACCGAAGGGCAGGACGCGGAGGACCTGCCCGTCTCGCTGCGGCCCCGCGACGCCGAGGTCGTGGAGGGCGCGGGCGCCGAGACCGTACGGGTCCTCGCCGAGGTGCTGCCCACTCTGCTGCCCGCCGGACTCGAACGCCGGGCGGAGCTGCGCACCCTGGGCGTGGCCCGCGTGCCGCTGACCGACGCCGTGGACCGGCTGGCCGGTCTGGAGAAGGAACCGGACTGGTGGCGGCGGCTGTACGACAGCCTGGCCGGCGTCGACCCGGACCGGCTCTCCGGGCTGCCGGTGCCCCTGGCGGACGGGCGTACGACGATCGGCCCCCGGCAGGTGCTGCTGCCCACCGCGGACGCCGCCGCCCTCGCCGACCCGGACGTGCTGGCCCGCCTCGGCCTGAAGGTCGCCCACCCCGACGCCGCCCACCCGATCCTGGAGAAGCTGGGCGCGCTGCCCGCCACGCCGCGCGCGGTGCTCACCACCCCGCAGGTGCGGGCCGCGGTCGCCGCCTCCCTCGACGAGGACGCCGGCGCGTGGGATGAGGACACCCCGGACGCCGAGGAACTCGCCGACACCGTCCTCGCCCTGGTCAGGGACGCGGGACTGGAACCGGGCGACGAGCCCTGGCTCGGGGCGCTCGCCCTGGCCGACGAGGACGGCGAACTCGCCCCGGCCGGTGAACTGGTCTTCCCCGGCGGCCCGTTCGCCCGGGTCGTGCGCGAGGGCGAACTCCCCGCCGTGGACGCCGAACTGGCCGCCAAGTGGGGCGAGGAGCCGCTGGCCGCCTGCGGCGTGCTCGTGGACTTCGCGCTCGTCCGCGCCACCGACGTCGTCCTCGACCCGGACGAACTGGAGCCGCGCGAAGGGGACTTCCCCGAGCCCGACGACCCCGGGCTGCTCGACGCGGTCGACGTGTGGTGCGAGGACGTCCTGGACCGCTTCCCGGACACCCCGGTGCCGCCGGTCGCCACCGAGATCGTCGCCGTGCGCGACCTGGACCTGGTGGAAGACGAGCAGTGGCCGCAGGCCCTCGCCCTGCTCGCCCGGCCGCCGCTGCGCGACGCCCTCACCCAGCCGGTGCGGATCCTGCTGCCGGACGGCACCCACGAGGTCGTACGCCCCTACACCGCCTGGTGGCTGCGCGGGCACCCGGTGCTCGGCGGACGCCGCCCGGCCGGTCTGCGCGCAGCGGGCTCCGACCCGCTGCTGCGCGGCCTGTACGACGAGGCCGACGCCACCGGTTTCGACGACGAACAGGTGCTGCGCGCCCTGGGGGTGAACACCTCCGTCGCCGCCCTGCTCGACGAACCGGGCGGCGCCGCCGAACTGCTCGACCGCCTCGCCGACCCCGAACGCCGGGTGACGGCCGCCCAGTTGCACGCACTGTACGGCGCGCTGGCCGAGCTGGACCCGGAGCGGGTCACCCTGCCGGACGAGGTGCGGGCCGTCGTCGACGGCCGGGTCGAGGTCGTGGACGCGGCCGACGCCGTGGTCTGCGACTCCCCGGACCTGCTGCCCTTCACCTCGGGCGTCCCGCTGCTGCCGGTACGGCCCGCGCTCGCCGCCGAGCTGGCCGACCTGTTCCAGGTGCGGCGCCTGAGCGAGTCGGTCACCGGCTCGGTGGACTCCGAGGGGACCGAGCACGACGTACCGGAGGCGGTGGGGGTCCTGCTCGGGCCGCGCACGCCCGTCACCTACGTCGAGCACGAGGAACTCGTCGTGGACGGCACCGAACTGGACTGGCGCCTCACGCCCGACGGCGTCCTGCACGCGGCCACCCTGGAGGGTGTCGCCGCGGGCCTGGCCTGGGCGGCGGGCCAGTGGCCCCGCCGCTTCGAGGTCGCCGCCCTGCTGGAGGACCCGTCCCGCACGGAGGAACTGGCCCGCGACCGCTGGTTCGACTGACCTACGGCCAAAGGGGCTACACCGTGGAGCGCCGCCCCACCCACTTCCACAGGAACTCCAGCACCACCGCCGCCACGACGGCGATGCCCACCGCCAGCCAGGGCATCGCCGTCCCCACCAGCTTCAGCGCGAAGAACCGCTGGAGGGCCGGCACGGCCAGGACGACGAGGAAGGCCGCGCCCATGGCGGCCACCAGGAGCACCCGCCACCAGGTGTAGGGGCGGGCGACGATCGCCAGCACCCACATGGAGATCAGGAACAGGGTGAGGGTGGCCGCGCTGGTCTCCGCGTCGAGCGCGTCCGGGCCGGTGTAGTGGTGGCGGGCGATCAGGTACGTCACGAAGGTCGCGACGGCGGCCAGGACGCCGCCCGGGACCGCGTAGCGCATGACCCGCCGGACGAAGTGCGGGCGGGCCCGTTCCGTGTTGGGGGCGAGGGCCAGGAAGAAGGCGGGGACGCCGATGGTGAGCGTGGACAGCAGGGTCAGGTGCCGGGGCAGGAACGGGTACTCCACCTGCGAGCACACCACCAGCACGGCCAGCAGCACCGAGTAGACCGTCTTGACCAGGAAGAGGGTCGCGACCCGGGTGATGTTCCCGATGACCCGCCGGCCCTCCGCGACCACCGACGGCAGGACGGAGAAGCTGTTGTCCAGCAGGACGATCTGGGCGACCGCCCGGGTGGCCTCCGAGCCGGAGCCCATGGAGACGCCGATGTCGGCGTCCTTGAGGGCGAGGACGTCGTTCACGCCGTCACCGGTCATGGCGACGGTGTGCCCGCGCGACTGGAGGGCGGCCACCATGTCCCGTTTCTGCTGCGGGGTGACCCGGCCGAACACGGTCGCCCCGTCCAGTTCCCTGGCCAGGTCGTCGCGTTCGGCGGGCAGCCGGCGCGCGTCGACGGCGGAGCCGGTGAGCCCGACCTTGGCGGCCACCGCGCCCACCGAGACGGCGTTGTCCCCGGAGACGACCTTGGCGCGCACCTCCTGGTCGGCGAAGTAGCGCAGCGTGTCGGCGGCGTCGGGCCGCAGCCGCTGCTCCAGGACGACGAGGGCGGCGGGCGTGACGTCGTCGGCCACCTCGGGGTCGTCGAGCTCACGGCCGGCGCGGGCCAGCAGCAGCACGCGCAGCCCCTGCTCGTTGAGGTGCCCGGTCTCCGCGAGGGCGGGGGAGCCGTCGGGCAGCAGTACGTCCGGGGCGCCCAGCAGCCACGTACTGGACTCGCCGTCGCCCTCGCTGAAGCTGGCGCCGCTGTACTTGCGGGCGGAGGAGAAGGGCAGCGACTCCACGCAGCGCCACTCCTCGCTGTCCGGGCAGGCGTCGATGATCGCCTGGAGGGAGGCGTTGGGGCGCGGGTCGGACTCGCCGAGCGCGCCGAGGACCTGGCGCACGTACGGCTCGGCGTGGCCGTTCAGCATCCGCAGCTCGGTGACGTCCATGCCGCCCTCGGTGAGCGTGCCCGTCTTGTCCAGGCACACGGTGTCGACGCGGGCCAGGCCCTCGATGGCGGGCAGCTCCTGCACGAGGCACTGCTTGCGGCCCAGCCGGATGACACCGATGGCGAAGGCGACGGAGGTGAGCAGCACCAGCCCTTCCGGGACCATCGGGACGATCCCGCCGATGGTGCGGGCGACGGAGTCCTTGAGGTCGTCGTTCTTGGCCACCAGCTGGCTGATGACCAGGCCGATCGCGGTCGGCACCATCATCCACGTGACGTACTTGAGGATCGTGGAGATGCCCGTGCGCAGTTCGGAGTGGACGAGGGTGAAGCGGGAGGCCTCCTCGGCGAGCTGGGCGGCGTAGGCCTCGCGGCCGACCTTGACCGCCTGGAACGCGCCACCGCCGGCGACGACGAAGCTCCCGGACATGACCTGGTCGCCGGGGCGTTTGACGACCGGGTCGGCCTCGCCGGTGAGCAGGGACTCGTCGATCTCCAGCCCGTCGGCCTCGACGCAGGTGCCGTCGACGACGACCTTGTCCCCGGGACCGATCTCGATCACGTCGCCCAGGACGATCTCGGAGGTGCCGATCTCGGCGGCGGTGCCGTCGCGGCGGACGGTGGGCCGGGACTCCCCGATCACGGCGAGCGAGTCCAGGGTCTGCTTGGCCCGCCACTCCTGGACGATGCCGATGCCGGTGTTGGCGATGATCACGAAGCCGAAGAGGCTGTCCTGGATCGGCGCGACGAACAGGGTGATCAGCCAGAGCACGCCGATGATCGCGTTGAAGCGGGTGAAGACGTTGGCGCGGACGATGTCGGCGAGGGAGCGGCTGCTGCGCACCGGGACGTCGTTGACCTCGCCGCGGGCGACGCGTTCGGCGACCTCGGCGGAGGACAGGCCGCCCGTCCTGGCCGGCGGGACGGGTATGGGGTGCACCGGGTCCAGTTCCGCGCCCGCGTCGGTGTGGCTCATGCTTTCGACGGTACGTGCCGATGTGCGGCTTCACTCGTCGAGCGGGGGCAGAGCACGGGCCGGCGGGGGCAAGATCCGACCTGGGGATGAGGGACGTCCTGCGGCGGTTGTACGCGGTGCGGTGGTGCGCCGTCCTACGCGGCGGTCGCGGCCGGGGGAAGCGGTGGCCACCGGGGGAGGCGTCGCGGCCGTACGCGGCGTTCGCGCCCCCGGGGCCCGGGGGGCGTGGCGGTTACTCCGCCGACGCGGGGCGGCCCGCCGGGGCCGTGTCGCGCTGCGCCGCCGCGCGCTTGATCGCCGCGTCCCGCTTGCGCACGTACCAGACGCCGACCAGGCCGAGGCAGCCGCCGGCCAGGCAGGTCCACAGCCACCAGGTGTGGTGGTGGTCGTCGAACCAGCCGTAGAAGGGGATCTGGACCAGGAAGAGGACGAACCAGACGATCGTGCCGCCGGTGATGGTGGCGACCACGGGGCCCTCCAGGGGCTCCGGCGCCTCGTGCTTGGGGGTCCACTTCGCCATGGGCTCAGCTTACGGCCCGGCGCCCGTGGGCCCGGGTGCCGGTCCGCACCGCCCGCGTGGGGAGCGGGCGCCGGTCTGTGGCCCGGGCGAGGTACCTGGCCGGACGCAAACAGGACAGGGGTCTACGCGCGGAGATAGCCTTTTGCGCTTCATATGTTCATACTGAAACAGTCTGAGTCTGGCTACTTCTCTTCGTATGAAACACCAACAGGGCGACCGGGGGGAACCTGCTGGTGACGGAAGTGGCGGGACTCGTTCACGTTTGGTCCCCTTCCCGGCCCGGTACTCACGTACTCCCCGCATCCCTGAGGTCATCCGCATGTCCACCTCGGCCACCGCCAAGGTTCCCGCCCCCCAGAAGCCGGGAACGCCGCCCCTCCTCGGCGCTCTCGACCGCTACTTCAAGATCTCCGAGCGGGGCAGCTCCCTGGCCCGTGAGGTCCGCGGCGGATTCGCCACCTTCTTCGCGATGGCCTACATCATCGTGCTGAACCCGATCATCCTGGGCAGCGCGAAGGACATGTACGGCCACCAGCTGGACCACGGCCAGCTGGTCACCGCCACCGTCCTGACGGCGGCGTTCACCACGCTGCTCATGGGCGTCATCGGCAACGTCCCGATCGCGCTCGCCGCGGGGCTCGGCGTCAACACGGTCGTCGCGCTCCAGCTCGCCCCGCGCATGTCCTGGCCCGACGCCATGGGCATGGTCGTCCTGGCCGGCTTCGTGGTGATGCTGCTGGTCGCCAGCGGGCTGCGCGAGCGCGTGATGGCGGCCGTGCCGTTCGGGCTGCGCAAGGGCATCGCCATCGGCATCGGCCTGTTCATCATGCTGATCGGCCTCGTCGACTCCGGCTTCGTCTCCCGCATCCCCAACGAGGCGAACACCACCGTCCCGCTCCAGCTGGGCGCGGACGGCCACCTCAACGGCTGGCCGGTCCTCGTCTTCGTGCTCGGCGTGCTCCTCACGCTCGCCCTGCTGGTGCGCAAGGTTCCCGGCGCCATCCTGATCTCGATCATCGCCATGACCGTGCTGGCCGTGGTCGTCAACCTGATCGCGCACGTGCCGTCCTGGGGCCTGACCACTCCGAAGTGGCCCGGCAACCCCGTCGCCACCCCCGACTTCGGCCTGGTCGGCCAGGTCAGCCTGTTCGGCGGGTTCCACAAGGTCGGCGTGCTGAACGGCGTCCTGTTCGTCTTCACCGTGCTGCTGTCGTCGTTCTTCGACGCGATGGGCGCGATCATGGGCATCGGCGACGAGGCCAAGCTGACCAACGCCGAGGGCCAGATGCCCGGCATCAACAAGGTGCTCTTCGTCGACGGCATCGCCGTCGCGGCCGGCGGCGCCACCTCCTCCTCCGGCACCACCTGCTTCGTCGAGTCCACGGCGGGCGTCGGCGAGGGCGCCCGCACCGGGTTCGCGAACATCGTCACCGGCCTGCTGTTCGCCGTCGCGCTGTTCCTCACGCCGGTCGCCACCATGGTCCCGTCCCAGGCGGCCACCCCGGCGCTGCTCGCGGTCGGCTTCCTGATCCTGTCCGGTTCGATCCGCGAGATCGACTGGTCGGACTACACGATCGCCGTCCCGGCCTTCGTGACGATGCTGATGATGCCGTTCACCTACTCGATCACCAACGGCATCGGCATGGGCTTCATCACCTTCGTCGTGCTGCGCCTGGCCGTGGGCCGCGCCCGCGAGATCCCGGTGGCGATGTACGTGGTCTCGGCGGTCTTCGCCTTCTACTACCTGATGCCGGCCCTGGGGCTGACCTGATCCGCGGCCCGGGGCCCCTCGGCCGGGTCGCTCAGGTGACCCCGTAGAACCGGTCCGTCTCCTCGACGGCGGCCTGGAACCGTTCGTCGAAATCATTTCGAATGAGCGTCCGGACGACATAGTCCTGGACGCTCATTCCTCTTTTCGCGGCGTGGGACCGGAGCCGTTCGAGCAACTCGCGGTCCATGCGCAGGCTGAGCACGCTGGTCCCCATGGAGACGAGGGTCCCGGCACGGTTCCGCATGAGGTGTCACGTTCCCCGTCCGTATCACCCATATGAGTGATGTGGGCGCACGGGAGTGGCCGGAGTCACGGACCATGTGCGTGTCCGCGGTGGTCTTTAGCGAGAGTAATGAGTTACTCTAAAGAACATGCCGGACCTTACCCATGGCGACGACGCGGCCGCCGTGAACTCCCTGCGATCAGCCGTGATGCGGTTGTCCCGTCGGCTCAAGCACCAGCGGGTCGACGAGTCGCTCAGCCCCACCGAGATGTCGGTGCTGGGCACCCTGTCCAACTGCGGCAGCGCCACACCCGGCGAGCTGGCCCGCAAGGAGCACGTGCAGCCCCCGTCGATGACCCGCATCGTCGCGCTGCTCGAAGCCAAGGGACTGGTCCGCCTGGAGCCGCACCCCGAGGACCGGCGCCAGAAGGTCGTCACCAAGACCGAGCAGGCCGAGACCATGCTCGAGGAGAGCCGCCGCAAGCGGAACGCCTTCCTGGCCGGCCTGGTCGACGGCCTCGACGAGGACGAGTGGGCCAAGCTGCGCGCTGCCGCCCCCGTGCTGGAGAAGCTCGCACACCTGTAGAACGTCAGCAGCCGCAAGGAGGCGAACCCTTTTGAGTACGGGATCCGGAGCAGCTTCCGCCCCCGCACCGACCGCCCACGACTCCCAGCCCGCCCCCGACACCCCCCGCAAGTCCTCGATGTTCAGCTCCCTGAAGGTCAGGAACTACCGCCTGTTCTTCCTGGGGCAGGTCGTCTCCAACACCGGCACCTGGATGCAGCGCATCGCGCAGGACTGGCTCGTGCTCAGCCTCACCGGCTCCTCCGCGGCCGTCGGCATCACCACGGCCCTGCAGTTCCTGCCGATGCTGCTCTTCGGCCTCTACGGCGGCGTCCTCGTGGACCGGCTGCCCAAGCGGCCGACGCTGCTGTGCACGCAGACCGCGATGGGCCTGACCGGCCTCGCGCTCGCCGCGCTCACGCTCACCGGGCACGTCCAGGTCTGGCACGTCTACCTCGCCGCCTTCGCCATGGGCCTCGCCACGGTCGTCGACAACCCGGCCCGCCAGTCCTTCGTCTCGGAGATGGTCGGCCCGAAGCAGTTGCAGAACGCGGTCAGCCTCAACTCGGCGAACTTCCAGTCCGCCCGGCTGGTCGGCCCCGCCGTCGCGGGCCTCATGATCACCGGCGTCGGCACCGGCTGGGCCTTCCTCGCCAACGGGCTGTCCTTCGTCGCGCCCATCGCCGGACTGCTGCTGATGCGCGCCCGCGAGCTGCACGTCGTCGAGCGCGCCCCGCGCGGCAAGGGCCAGCTCCGCGAGGGCCTGCGCTACGTCGCCGGCCGTCCCGACCTGGTCTGGCCGATCGTCCTGGTCGGCTTCATCGGCACCTTCGGTTTCAACTTCCCGGTGTGGCTGTCGGCCTTCGCCGACGACGTCTTCCACGCGGGCGCCGGCGCGTACAGCCTCTTCAACACCGTCATGGCGGTCGGCTCCCTGGTGGGAGCGCTGCTCGCGGCCCGCCGCGGCACCGCCCGGCTGCGCGTGCTGGTCGGCGCCGCCGCCGTCTTCGGCGTGCTGGAGGTCGTGGCGGCGCTCGCGCCGTCGTACTGGCTGTTCGCGCTGCTGATGGCACCGATCGGCGTCTTCGGCCTGACCGTCAACGTCACGGCCAACACCGCGGTCCAGATGGCCACCGACCCGGCCATGCGCGGCCGGGTGATGGCGCTGTTCATGATGGTCTTCGTGGGCGGCACGCCGCTCGGCGCCCCCCTGGTCGGCTGGATCACCGACGCCTACGGCGCCCGGGTCGGCTTCGCCCTCGGCGGCCTGATCTCGCTCACCGCCGCCGCCACCATCGGCCTGGTCCTGGCCCGCATGGGCGACCTGCGCCTGTCGGTGCGCTGGCACCGCGGCCACCCGAGGGTCGACTTCGTACCCCGCGAGCGCGGAGAGGAACTGACGGCGGCGGCGTGAGCCGCCCGGGCGGTCCCCGCTCCGGCGGTACGCACGGTGAGCGGGGGCACGCCCGGGCCGGCGGCGGGGACACTGGCCCCATGAGACTCTTCGCCGCCGTGCTGCCCCCGGAAGACGTCCTGGACGCCCTGGCGGCCGAGGTGGCGGCGTTGCGCGGGCTGCCCGGCGCGGAGCGGCTGCGCTGGACCGGGCGCCCCGGCTGGCACCTCACCCTCGCCTTCTACGGCGAGGTGGGCGACGACGTCGTACCCGAGCTGGAGGCGCGTCTGGCGAAAGCGGCGCGCCGGACGGAGCCCTTCCCGCTCGCGCTGCGCGGCGGCGGCCGGTTCGGGCGCGGGAAGGCGCTGTGGGCGGGCGTGGAGGGCGACCTGGAGTCCCTGCGGCTGCTCGCCGGGCGCGCGGAGGCCGCGGCGCGCAGGGCGGGCGTCGAGATGGGGGAGCACCGCCGGTACAAGGCCCACCTGACGCTGGCGCGGGGACGGGACGGCGTCGACGTACGGCCGCACGTCCGGATGCTCGCCGACTTCACCGGCTGCACCTGGACGGTGGGCGAGATCGTCCTCGTCCGCAGCAATCTGCCGACGTCGGGTGTCCCCGGCGAGCAGCCCCGCTACGAGCCCGTCGCCCGCCGGCCGCTCGGGTCCGCCGGACAGGCTTTCGGCGGGGCCGGTTAGTCTCGAAGGCGTGGACCCGAAAACCCGGAACCGGATCATGGCCGGTACGCTTGTGCTGATGTTGGCTGTCGTCGCCGTGGCGGCCGCGCTCGGCCGGTGACGGCAGGCGCGGCGGAGATGCCCGCCGCGCCCGCGCACTCACGTTTCGCACCGGCGCTCACGCACGCGGCCTGCTCACCAGGCGAAGGCCTCCGGGGACGGGCCCGGGCCCGGGAAGACGCGGTCCAGTTCGGCCAGCAGTTCCTCGCTCAGCTCCAGCTCGACCGCCCGCAGTGCGGACGCGAGCTGTTCGCCGGTGCGCGGTCCGACGATCGGCCCCGTCACCCCCGGCCGGGTGAGCAGCCAGGCCAGCGCGGTCTCGCCCGGTTCGAGGCCGTGCTTGTCGAGCAGTTCCTCGTACGCCTCGACCTGCGCGCGCAGCGCCGGGTCGGCGAGGGAGTCCACTGCCCGCCCGCCGGCGCGCCGGCCGCCCTCGGCCTGCTTCTTGAGGACGCCGCCCAGCAGCCCCCCGTGCAGCGGCGACCACGGGATCACGCCGAGCCCGTAGTCCTGCGCGGCCGGGATGACCTCCATCTCGGCGCGCCGCTCGACCAGGTTGTACAGGCACTGCTCGCTGACCAGTCCGTACGAGCCGAGCCTGGCCGCGGTCTCGTTGGCCTGGGCGATCTTGTAGCCGGCGAAGTTGGACGATCCGGCGTAGAGGATCTTGCCCTGCCGGACGAGGACGTCGATGGCCTGCCAGATCTCCTCGAAGGGAGTGCTCCGGTCGACGTGGTGGAACTGGTACAGGTCGATGTGGTCGGTCTGGAGCCGCTTGAGGGAGGCGTCCACGGCTCGCCGGATGTTGAGCGCGGAGAGCTTGTCGTGGTTGGGCCAGGCCTCGCCGTCGGCGCCCATGTTGCCGTAGACCTTGGTGGCGAGGACGACCTTGTCCCGGCGGGCGCTGTCCTGGGCGAACCAGTTCCCGATGATCGACTCGGTGCGGCCCTTGTTCTCGCCCCAGCCGTACACGTTGGCGGTGTCGAAGAAGTTGATCCCGGCGTCCAGTGCCGCGTCCATGATCGCGTGGCTGTCCGCCTCGCCGGTCTGCGGACCGAAGTTCATCGTGCCGAGGACCAGCCTGCTGACCTTGAGTCCGGTGCGTCCGAGCTGTGTGTACTTCATGACCACCAAGCCAACGGCTTGGAGTGCGCTCCAGGCAAGGGCGACCCGGCTCAGTCGCGGGGGAAGGCGTCGGTCTTCAGGACGAGGTCGACCACCGTGCCCGTCAGGTCGATGTCCTCACCGAAGTCGACCACGGTCCTGTCCCCGTAGTCGCCGTCCTTGGGATCGGTGTACACGAAACACCGCCCCTGGTAAGGATCGGCGATGACGTAGAGGGGAACCTCGGCCTCCGCGTAGGCGGCCTTCTTCGGGCCGTAGTCGTTCTGGGCCGTGCCCTCGGAGATGACCTCGGCGACGAACTCGACGTCCTGGTGGCGCCAGTGGCCCGTGTCGTCCTTCTTCGTCGCGTCCTTGAGCAGGGCGATGTCCGGGCAGAGGCCGTTCTGGTGGCCCGGGAAGTCGATGCGGACGTCGGAGAACACCCTTTCCGTCCCGAACTTGGCTGCGACAACCGTCGCGATACGGAGGATGATGTTCCAGTGGGTGTCCCGCTGCGGTGTCATGAAGACGCTGCCCCCGACGATCTCGACCCTGAATCCTTCGGGGACGGGCATACGCTCAAGACGCTCGAACCACGCGTCCAACTGCTCGGTGCCGGCGTCGGTCATCTCGATCCTGTCTTCCAGGACGGTCATCGTGGCGCTCCTCCCCGGTCGCCTCACGGAGAGGGCAACCGCGTAGAACAACGATACGCACCGTGACGAGGAGACGCCGGAATCCGGTCAACCTGTTCCAGCCACGTACGGCTGTCCGATTCCCCATTCGTGGTACATCGCCTCCGCGAACGCCCCCGCGATGGCGTGTTCGCCGCTCGCGTTGGGATGGGTGCCGTCGTAGGTGTCGCGGTGGATGTCGTAGCCGTCCGGCGGGGCCGCGAGCAGCAGCGGCGAGCGCGGCTCGTCCAGGTCGGCCACGGCCTTCGCCAGCAGCTCGTTGAAGAGGGAGACCTGCGCGGCGAAGGGCGCGTCGGTGTCGGCGCGGACGTTGGGTATGACGGGCAGCAGGACCATCCGGACGCGGGGGTTGGCGGCGCGGGCCCCGGCGACGAAGGCGCGCACGTTCGCCGCCGTCTGCTCGGCGTCCGTGTAGAAGCCGAGGTCGATCAGGCCGAGGGAGACGAGCAGCACGTCCGCCCGGTGCGCGCGCACCGCCTCGCCGATCAGCGGGGCCATGTGCGTCCAGCCCTCGCCCCACCCGGCCAGGTGGGCGCGCGGGAAGTCCGGGTCGGCGTACTCGTAGGAGACGGGGGCGTCCGCCGCCTTGTCGTACAGCGTCTCGCGCGGACCGACCAGGGCGAACGGCCTCCCGTACGTGTCGCGCAGGTGCTGCCACAGCCGGTAGCGCCAGGTGTGTTCGCCCGCGCTCCCGATCGTCATGGAGTCACCGACGGGCATGAACCTGAGCATCCGCTCATGATGAACGATCGGGGCGGCGGGTGGTGCACGAGGGGTGCGCGGAGAGGGGTGAGGCCTGCCACCTCACGTGAACGCGCCCGCGGGATGGCAGGCTTGGGGCATGCGCCGACCGTCCGCCCTGCTTGCCGGGGCCCTGCTCGTGGGCGCGTTCACCGTGCCCACCGCCGCCTTGCCCGCCTTCGCCGCCGGCGGGGACGGCGGGTTCACGATCAAGGACCCGAGGATCAAGGAGTCCAGCGGCCTGGCCGCCTCGCATCTGCACCCGGGCATCTACTGGACCCACAACGACAGCGACGACGGGCCGTACATCTACGCGGTGGACAGCCGCACCGGCAAGACCGTCGCCACCGTCACCCTCAAGGGCGTCGGCCGCCCCCGTGACGTCGAGGCGATCTCCATAGGACCGGGCAACGAGATCTACGTCGGCGACATCGGCGACAACCTCGACGGCACCTGGCCGCACGTGTGGATCTACAAGCTGCCCGAGCCGAAGGAGCTCAAGGACCAGACGGTGCGGGCCACGCAGTACGTGGTGAAGTACGCGGACGGCGCCCGCAACGCCGAGTCGCTGATCGTGCACCCGAAGACGGGGCGCGTGTACATCATCGACAAGAAGGAGGACGGCGGCCACCTGTTCGAGGGCCCGCCCCACCTGTCCGCCTCCGGCACCAACGTCTTCAAGCCCGTCGCCCCCGTCGACCTGTGGGCCACGGACGCCGCGTTCTCCCCCGACGGCACCCGGCTCGCCGTCCGCGGCTACTTCGGCGGCATCTACTACGACTGGAACGGCGGCAGGATCAAACGCCTCGGCCGCCTCGACGTCCCGCTGCAACGGCAGGGCGAGTCGATCACCTACAGCGTCGACGGCACCAAGCTCCTGTACGGCAGCGAGGGCGCCGACAGCCCCGTACAGGTGCGGGACGCGCCCGACGGAGGGGGCGGCGACGCGAAATCCCCCGCCGGCAAGAGCAGTTCCAGCCCCTCGGACAACAAAGGCGGCACCTCGGGCAAACTGACGACGGGCGCGGTGGCGGTCCTCGTGGCGGTGCTGGCGGTGTTCGGGGTGGGGCGGTTGCGGCGGCGGAGGTCCTGAACCGCGCCGCTTTACGCGGGCCGGTCCGCGTGATCAGATTCCCCTGCCATGTTCGGGCGGCCCTTGGGGAGGGGCCGCGGGGAGGGGAGAGCAGGACCTTCATGCCTACCGCCGTGGGGGAAACGATCCAGCCGTGCCCGGAATGCGGGGCGGAGATCCACGCTGACAACCGGTTCACCATCTGGTGCGCGGCCTGCGACTGGAACGTCGACCCGAAAGACCAGCAGGAGAAGCGGGAGCGGCAGGAGCAGCAGGGGGCGCGGGGCAAGCGGGGAAAGCGGGTGAGGCAGGGCAGGCTGGAAGAGGCCCGGCGCGCCCTGGCCCAGCGGTACGGCGAGAAGCTCCATGCCGAGGTGACGCAGGGCGGTGCCGAGCTGCGCGCGCGGCGGGACGGCGCCGCGATGCTCGCCTACGCGATCGCCCTCGCCGTGCACGGTGTCACCGCGGCGCTGCTGGCCGGCGGCGTCTTCTGCATCGTGTGGGGCTGGGGCGGGGGTCTGGTGCTCCTGGGGGTGGTGCTGCTGGCGGTGGCCGTCGCACTGCGGCCCCGGCTGTCCGGGCCGCCCGCCGACGGGACCGTAGTGCACCGTGCCGACGCGCCTGAGCTGTACGCGCTCGTCGACGAGGTCGCCCGGGTCGTCGGCACCCGCGGCGTGGACACGATCGCGGTCGGCAAGGAGATCAACGCGAGCGTCGCGTCCCGGGGCCTGCGCGGTCGCCGGGTCCTCTCCCTGGGCCTGCCGCTGTGGGAGGTGCTGACCCCGCAGCAGCGGGTCGCCCTGCTCGGCCACGAACTGGGCCACTACGGCAACGGCGACACCCGGCACGGCGTGGTGGTGGGCACGGCGCTGCGCTCACTGGTCACGTGGCGCTACTACTTCGCACCGATCCCGCGGCCGACCGGGACCGAGATGGTCGTGAACGCGGTCTACGCCGTGCCCCTGCTGCTCGTCCAGGGCACGCTGGTCCTCCTCGACCACCTGACGCTGCGGGCGACCCAGCGCGGCGAGTACCTGGCCGACCGGGAGGCCGCCCGTGTCGCCTCCACCGAGGCCGCGGCGGGCCTCATGGACCAACTTCTGATCGTGGAGTCCGTCGACGTCTTCCTGCGGCGCGAGCGCAACAACGCGGCGCTGACCGGGGCGCGTTCGGCCCGCGGGACCGCGGCAGCCTCCGCGGACGCCCCGGACGGGCTCTGGACCCGGCTGGCGGCACACATGGCGTCCGTCCCGGAGCACGAGTACGAGCGCCAGCGGCGTGCGGGGGCCCGGCGCGGCCACAGCGTCGACGCCACCCATCCGCCGACCCACCTCAGACGAGCCTGCCTCCTCGCCGGCCCGCCGTCGGAGGCGGCCGTCTTTCTGGACGACGACCGCCTCCGGCGGATCACCGCCGAACTCGCCGGCGCGCGCACCGAGGTGGCCCGCCGTATCGTCCGAGACGGCGTCGGATGAGGACACGGACTTTGAAGTTCGGCGTGTACGCCGACGAGGAGGGACTGGCCTGGGTGGGCGGCCTCGTCGCGGAGGCGTCGCGGGCACGTGGAGCCCGGCTCGTAGGGCAGACGGTGGTCGGTGGCGTCGTGGACGCGGGCAGCGGCCTGGCGACCGCCGAGATGTACGACTTCCTCGCGCAAGAGTGGGCTCTCGAACACCCGGGGCGATCCCGGGCACCCGCGAATCCCTGGAACTCCGCGTCCGCCTGACCTGCTCCCTGCGCACCTGGCGCGCCAACCGCAAGACGGTCCTCAACTCCCTGGGCCCCGAGGGCCACGCCACTCATGCGTGCCGGGTGCCGTGGTTCGCGGGGTGAGGGGGCAGGGGGGGGCGGGGCCGCACGTCTGGTCAGGGACGCGGCAACTAGCACATCACGCGGTGCAGTTCTCGTGGTCGACGGCGCGCTCCCCCGTCGCATCAGAATCTGAGGACGTACGGCCGCACCACGTCCTCCTCGCACGGCCAGGTGACCGGCTGCGATGACTCCGGGTTCACCACCCAGCACGCCTCTTCGCGCGGCACCGGCAGGTAATGCCCGGCTGCCCGGCAGCGCTTGGACCAGCGACGCCACCGGGCTTCGTACGGGCTCGGCAACCGCCACACGTACGGGTCCGGCGTGCGGACCTCCCGCCCGAGGTCCCGGTCGCCCGCCCCGCGACCGCGCGAGTACGGCCTTGCGAACAGGCGGCGCAACGCGTCACGCACCAGCCGGAACGGCACGGGCACTCTCCCCCTCTGTCAGCTCCGCCAGCGTGAACCGGGCCCACACGCACTTCGCGTACGGCTCCTGCCGGCACCCCCACACATCGGCCAACGCCGTTACGAGCGCCAGCCCGCGCCCGCCCTCCTCGTCCGGGGCGGCGTCGTGCAGCCGGGGGAGCCTGTCCCGGTCGGGGTCGGAGACCTCCAGGAGCAGCACCGGTTCGTCCAAGGTCAGCGTGACCTTGATCTGGGCGTGGGAGACGCGGCAGTGGAGCACCGCGTTGGTGACGAGTTCGCTGGCCGACAGCGCTACGGCGTCGGCCAGTCCGTCGGTGACGCCCCAGTCGGAGAGGGCCTTCCCGGTGCGTTGCCGTGCTGCGGGCACGTGCCTTCGGTGCTTGGGGAAGCGGAAGGTGGTGGTTTCGGGCATGGGGCGAAGCTATGGCGGCATTCAGAACCCAGGCAATCGAAACTGCGAAATACATGCAGCGATATCGCTCGATCGTGTGATGCAGGACCGGAGTTGTGGCCCGTTGTGACATGGTTGCCGAAAGAGAGGGGAGGGCGCCCATGCCCGCAGGTGGACGGCCGACAGTTCGCAGTAGGCGGTTGGGTACCGCGCTCAGGCAGTACCGACTGGCAGCCAAGCTCGACCAGCCGCAGGCCGCCGAGGTCATCGCGTCGAGCCAGGCGAGAATCAGTCGTGTTGAGAGCGGGCATGCCACTCCGCGCGTCATCGAGGTGCGCCTGCTGTTGGATGCGTACGGTGTCACCGACCCGGAAGTGCGCGACAAGTTGGAGGACTTGGCCAAGCACTCAAAGAACCGTGGCTGGTGGGTGGAGCATGCGGCGCACGTGCGGCCGGACTACCTGGACCACATCGCACTGGAGGACGACGCCACCTATATTCGGCAGTGGCAACCGGCTTTGGTGCCCGGCCTGTTGCAGACACCCGCCTACGCCGAAGCGGTCATCTCGGCGGGACCCGACTACGTTGCGCCGGAAGTCCTCGAACAGTTGGTGAAGGTGCGCGAGGCCCGTCAAGCCAAGATCGGCGAAGGCGGCGCCTCGTACACCGCCATCTTCTGGGAGACAGCGATTGTGCACCCGCTGGTGGGCGTCGACACTCACATGGAGCAGCTGTCCGCGATTCTCATGGTCGCGAAGAGGAAGAACGTCACCGTGCAGGTACTGCCCTTCAGCGCTGGTGTTCTGGTGGCCTCGATCCCCGCCTTCTCGTCCTTCAGCTTCGACTCCGAACCGGCCGTCGAGGCCGTGACGATCGAGAACCTCCGTGGGACGTCGGTTCTCGAAGCGCCTGAGGATCTGGCGGCTTACGGCAATGCCTACGACCTACTACGATCGGCGGCACTGGCGCCGGACGCGAGCGCGCGGCTCATCCGGGACGTACTGAGGAACCTGAAAGAAGAGTGACGTGACCGAGGTTGTGGGTACCTTTCGCAAGTCGTCGTACTCCGCTCAGCAGGGCGACTGTGTAGAGGTGGCCCCCACAACCGGCCAGGGCCGCGCCGTCCGCGACAGCAAGCAGCAGGGCGGCCCCCTGCTCACCGTTTCCCGTGACAGCTGGCAGGCGTTCCTGCGGCAATTCTGACCTGCGGCACACGCGCGAAGGGCGCCCCGCGGAGACGGTGACGTACTCCGCGGGGCGCCCTTCGTCGGCGTGGGCGAAACGGCTACAGCACGGCTACAGCTTCTCGATCACGTAGTCGACGCACTTCGTCAGCGCCTCGACGTCCGCCGGGTCGACCGCCGGGAACATCGCGATGCGCAGCTGGTTGCGGCCGAGCTTGCGGTACGGCTCGGTGTCGACGATGCCGTTGGCGCGCAGGGCCTTGGCGACGGCGGTGGCGTCGATCTCGTCGGCGAAGTCGATCGTGCCGATGACCTGCGAGCGCTTGGCCGGGTCGGTGACGAACGGGGTGGCGTACTTGGACTCCTCCGCCCAGGTGTACAGGCGCGTCGAGGAGTCCTTCGTGCGGGCCGTGGACCACGCGAGGCCGCCCTGGCCGTTGATCCACTCCAGCTGCTCGTTGAGCAGGAAGAGGGTGGCCAGCGCCGGGGTGTTGTACGTCTGGTTCTTGCGGGAGTTGTCGATCGCCGTGGGGAGCGAGAAGAACTCCGGGATATGGCGGCCGGAGGCGTGGACGCGCTCGGCGCGCTCGATCGCCGCCGGGGAGAACACGCCGATCCACAGGCCGCCGTCGGAGGCGAAGGACTTCTGCGGGGCGAAGTAGTAGACGTCGGTCTCCGAGACGTCGACGGGGAGGCCGCCGGCGCCGCTGGTGGCGTCCACGAGCACCAGCGCGCCCTCGTCGGCGCCCGCCACCCGCCTGATGGGCATGGCGACACCGGTGGAGGTCTCGTTGTGCGTGAAGGCGTAGACGTCGACGCCGGCCTCGGCTCGCGCCTCGGGGTGCGTCCCCGGATCGGCGGAGACGACGGTGGGCTCGGCCAGCCACGGCGCGAGCTTGGCGGCCTTGGCGAACTTCGAGCTGAACTCACCGAAGGTGAGGTGCTGCGACTTGTTCTCGATCAGACCGTGCGTCGCGATGTCCCAGAACGCGGTGGAGCCGCCGTTGCCGAGGACCACCTCGTAGCCCTCGGGGAGCTGGAACAGCTCGCTGATGCCCTCGCGCACCTTGCCGACCAGGTTCTTGACGGGAGCCTGGCGGTGGGAGGTGCCCATGAGGGACGTACCGGTGGCGGCGAGGGCGTCCAGCGCCTCGGTGCGCACCTTGGAGGGGCCCGCGCCGAAACGTCCGTCGGCGGGCTTGATGTCAGCGGGGATCTGGATGTCGGCCACGAGTCGGAGGGTAGCCGGTGGGCCAAACCGGACGTAACCGTGTCCGTCCGATGAGACGAGACCGACGAGTGATGTGATGGTGAGTTCGTACGACAAGATGGGCGTTGCTGTGGACAACTCACGGTGACGATCCGTGGCCGGATGCATTCTGGACCCATGACGGATCCCACGGCCCTCGCGGCGGAACTGCGGGCTGCCGTCCGGGGCGAGGTCGGCTTCGACGCCACCTCCCGGGCGCTGGTCACCATGGACGCCTCCAACTACCGCAGGGTCCCGCTGGGCGTGGTGGCCCCGCGGGACGCCGACGACGTGGCGGCGGTGCTCCAGGTGTGCCGGGAGCACGGCGTGCCGGTGGTGCCGCGCGGCGGCGGCACGTCCATCGCCGGCCAGGCGACCGGGACGGGCGTGGTCCTGGACTTCACCCGGCACATGAACCGGCTGCTGTCCCTCGACACGGAGACGCGGACCGCCGTCGTCCAGCCCGGCCTGGTGCTCGACCGGCTCCAGGAGGCCGCCGCGCAGCACGGGCTGCGCTTCGGACCGGACCCCTCCACCCACAGCCGGTGCACGCTCGGCGGAATGATCGGCAACAACGCGTGCGGCTCGCACTCGGTGGCGTGGGGCACCACCGCGGACAACGTGCGGGAGCTGTCCGTGCTCACCGCGCGCGGGCGGCGGCTGCGGCTCGCGCAGCAGTGGGCCGGGGCACCGCAAGGGCTGCGGGAGCTGGCGCAGGACGAACTGGCCCGCCTGCGCACCGGCTTCCCCGACCTGCCCCGCCGCATCTCCGGGTACGCACTGGACGCCCTGCTGCCCGAGCGGGGCGCCGACGTGGCCCGCTCCTTCTGCGGCTCCGAGGGCACCCTGGGCGTACTGACCGAAGCGGTCCTACGACTCGTCGAAGCGCCCCGCGCGCGAGCGCTGGCCGTGCTCGGGTACGCCGACGAGAGCGCCGCCGCCGACGCGGCGGCCGGCCTCCTGCCCCACCGGCCGCTCACCGTGGAGGGCATGGCACGCGACCTGGTGCCCCCCGCGACCACCGGACTCCCCCGGGGCCACGCCTGGCTGTTCGTGGAGACGGGCGGGGACACGCAGGCCCAGGCACACGCGCGTGCGCGGGCGATCGCGGACGCGGCCGACGCCGTGGACACGCTGACCGTCACCGATCCGGCCGCACAGCGCGCGCTGTGGCGCGTACGGGAGGACGCGGCCGGCACGGCGACGCGCATGCCGGACGGCACCGAGGCATGGCCGGGATGGGAGGACTGCGCCGTACCGCCGGCCCGGCTCGGCGCCTACCTCCGGGACTTCCGGACCCTGCTGGCGGACCACGGACTGCGCGGCACCCCCTACGGCCACTTCGGGGACGGCTGCATCCACGTCCGGATCGACTTCGACCTGCTGAGCGCGGCGGGCGTCGGCCGCTTCCGGCACTTCTCGCAGGAACTGGCCGACCTGGTGGTGGCACACGGCGGCTCCCTGTCCGGGGAGCACGGCGACGGGCAGGCCCGCGCCGAACTGCTGCCGAGGATGTACGGCCCCGAAACGGTCGCCCTGTTCGAACGGGCCAAGGCCGTCTGGGACCCGGACGACCTGCTCAACCCGGGGATCCTCGTCCGCCCGGCCCCGCTCGACGCGCACCTCCGGTTCGCCGCACTGCCGCGCGAGCCCGTCGACGTGGCCTTCGGGTACCCGGCCGACGGCGGCGACTTCGCGGCGGCGGTGCGCCGGTGCGTCGGCGTCGCCAAATGCCGTACGACCCAGGCGCCCGGCGCCGCCGTGATGTGCCCCTCCTTCCGCGCGACCGGCGCGGAGGAGCACTCCACCCGCGGGCGAGCCCGGCTGCTGCACGAGATGCTCGCGGGCGAACTGGTCACCGACGGCTGGCGGTCCACCGAGGTACGGGACGCGCTCGACCTGTGCCTGTCCTGCAAGGGCTGCCGCTCCGACTGCCCGGTCGGCGTCGACATGGCCACCTACAAGGCGGAGTTCCTCCACCACCACTACGCCGGCCGGCGCCGCCCCGCCGCCCACTACTCCATGGGCCTGCTCCCGCGCTGGCTGCGCTGGGCGGCCGCCACCCGCACAGCGCCCGCCCTCAACGCACTCGCCTCCCTGCGCCCCCTCGCCGCCGTGGCGAAACGGCTCGCCGGAATCGCACCCGAACGGGAGATCCCGCGCCTGGCCGCACAACCCTTCACCCGCTGGTGGCGCAGACGACGGCGGCGGAGCCGGGAGATCGGCGGTGACCTTGTCGTCCTGTGGCCCGACACCTTCACCGAACACCTCTCGCCGTCCGTGGGACAGGCCGCCGTACAGGTGCTGGAGGCGGCCGGGCTGCGCGTGGCACTGCCGCCGACCCTGCGACTGCCCGGAGCGCGGATCGGCGACGGAAGGTCGGCGACGCTGAACCCCCTGTCCCTCCTACGGGGCCGGGGCCGGGTCTGCTGCGGCCTGACGTACGTCTCGACGGGCCGGCTGGACCAGGCCCGCGCCGTCATGCGCCGCACCCTCGACCTGATGGAGCCCGTCCTGGATGCGGCCGCCCCGGTCGTCGTCCTCGAACCGAGCTGCGCCGCCGCCCTCCGCACCGACCTGCCCGACCTGCTCCCCGACGACCCGCGCGCCCGCCGCCTGGCCGACCGCGTCCTCACCTTCGCCGAGACACTGGAGCGCCACGCCCCGCGCTGGCGGCCACCCCGCCTGGACCGCCCGGTCACGGGCCAGACCCACTGCCACCAGCACGCCGTACTCGGAGACGACGCCGACCGGCGGCTGCGCGCGGCGGCGGGCCTGACCGGCGACCTCGCGGGCGGCTGCTGCGGCCTGGCAGGCGACTTCGGCTTCGCGAAGGGCCACTGTGAGGTCTCCACGGCCTGCGCCGAGGAACAACTCCTTCCGTCGGTGCGCAACGCCCCGGACGGCACGGTGCTCCTGGCCGACGGCTTCTCCTGCCGCACACAACTGGAGCAACTGGCGGGGGTGCGGGGGCGCCACCTGGCGGAGGTGCTGGCGGAGGCGCTGGAGAGGGAGGGGCGGGGGGGAGGGGCGGGATAGGGGATGGGGGGGAGGGCGGAGGGGGCGGGAGGGGGAGGGAGGGAGGGAGGGGGAGGGAGGGAGGGGGAGGGCCCCCGGGGGAGCGGGAAGCGAGCGATGGCCGGGTACGCGCGCGGCGAACACCACGCCCCGACCGCCGGTCCGGTGCCCAGGATGAGTCCATGCAGCTGAACTGTGTAGCCGTCCTCTCCGACATCCACGGAGTCCTTCCCGCCCTGGAGGCGGTGCTCGCCGAACCGGAGGTGGCCGCCGCCGACCGCATCGTGCTCACCGGCGACATCACGGCGGGTCCGCAGCCTGCCGAGGTGCTCGACCTGCTGCGGGCCCAGGGCGAGAGGGTGCTGTGGGTGGCGGGCAACGCCGACCGGGAACTGGTCGAGTTGCGGCGGGGGCGGCGGACGGAGATCCCCGACCCGATCGGAGCGTTCGCGGCCGGGGCGCTCCGTGCGGACCAGGTCGACTTCCTGGCCGGGCTGCCGGCGACGCTGACCCTCACCGTGCGGGGACTGGGCCGGGTGCTGTTCTGCCACGCCACCCCGCGTGACGACGAGGAGATCGTCCTGGTCGACTCCGGCCCGTCGCGGTGGTCGGAGGTCTTCGCCGGCCTCGCCGACGAGATCCGGACGGTGGTCTGCGGCCACACCCACATGCCGTTCGTCCGCCTGGCGCACGGCCGGCTGGTCGTCAACCCCGGCAGCGTCGGCATGCCCTACGGTCGGCCCGGCGCCCACTGGTGTCTGCTCGGCCCGGGCGTCGATCTGCGGGTGACACCGTTCGACATCGATGCGGCGACCGCCCGGCTGGTCGCGGAGTGCGGCTACGAGGACATCGCCGCCTGGGCCGACTACTTCCTGCACGCTCGGGCGACGGACACGGAGGTGCTGGAGTTCTTCCGGAGCCGCGTCCCTCCAAAATGACAGCCTCCGGGGTGGGAGCGTAAGTTCCATAAGAGGTTCACACGCCTGACGCGGTCCACTATCGTGGACGAATCGGTACACCGTGATGAACAAATCCCCGGACTCGCCCCGAGCGCCCGGGGCCGCCCTTGAACCACCCCAGGATCGCCCGTGAGCACCCCCGACGCCGCACCCACGCCTCCGTCCCCGCGCCCCGCACCGCCGTCCCCCGCGGCGACCTCGGTGCTCACGGCCGCGTCCGCGCCGACGCCGGGTGCACCCGCACCCGGAGGGCCGGGCGCGCCTGGTGGCTCTGACGGCCCGGGGCGCCTCGGCTCCTTCGGTCCCGTGGGGCTGGTGCTGGCGGGCTGCGTCTCCGTGCAGTTCGGTGGCGCGCTGGCGGTGACGCTGATGCCGAGGGCCGGCGCACTCGGCGTGGTGAGCCTGCGCCTGCTGGTGGCCGCGATCGTGCTGCTGGTGGCCTGCCGGCCCCGGCTGCGCGGCCACTCGCGCGCCGACTGGGGCACGGTCGTCGCCTTCGGAGTCACGATGGCCGCGATGAACGGCCTCTTCTACGAGGCCGTCGCCCGCATCCCCCTCGGTCCCGCCGTCACCCTCGAAGTCCTCGGCCCGCTCGCCCTGTCGGTCGTGGCCTCGCGCCGGGCGGTCAACGCCGTCTGGGCGGGCCTGGCCCTCGGCGGCGTCTTCCTGCTCGGCGGCGGGGGCTTCGGCAGCCTCGATGGCGCCGGAGCCGCCTTCGCGCTGGGCGCGGGCGCGATGTGGGCGACGTACATCGTCTTCAGTGCCCGCACCGGCCGGCGCTTCCCGCAGGCCGACGGGCTGGCCCTGGCGATGGCGGTGGGCGCGATCCTGTTCCTGCCGCTGGGGATCGCCGAGTCGGGCACGAAGCTGGCCGACCCGACGACCTTCGGTCTGGGCGCGGCGGTGGCCGTGCTCTCCTCCGTGCTCCCGTACACCCTCGAACTCCTCGCGCTGCGCCGCCTGCCCGCCCCCACCTTCGCGATCCTCATGAGCCTGGAACCGGCCATCGCCGCCCTGGCCGGATTCCTCATCCTGAGTCAGTCCCTCGCCCCCTTGGAGATCGTGGCGATCGCCCTGGTCATCGCGGCGAGCATGGGTGCGGTCCGGACCCAGGTGGGCCGGGGGAAAGCCGCCGCGCCCCGGACCGACTCCTGACCGCGGGCGCCAGGACCCTGTCCCGGCGAAAAGGGGCGCCGAAGGGCCTGAGGGTCGGGGCTGGGCCGGGTGCTACGCGCCGACGCCTGATCGGAGCCCCGCCAAGGCAACTCGTCCCCATCTGGCAGATCACCTCCGATCCCCTCATGTGACCCTGGCGGCGCCCTCCGGTCCGGCCGTAGAGCGCGGAAAAAATCATGCAAGCACGCTTGATTGTTTTTTCCCGCGCTGCCATGCTCCCAGCCATGCCCGAGCCGACGCCCGCGTCCGACGTCCCCGCCGTGTCCGATGTGTTCGACGATCTGCGTGAGGAAGGCCAGGAGCTGGACCGGATGGTCGCCGCTCTGGGGCCTGAGGGGTGGGGTCTGGCGACTCCCGCGCCGGGGTGGACCGTCGCGCACCAGATCGCGCACCTCGCCTGGACCGACCGTTCCGCGCTGCTCGCCGTCACCGACGCGGACGGATTCCGCGCGCTGGCGGAGAAGGCGCTCGCCGCACCCGACGCGTTCGTCGACCAAGGGGCGGAGGAAGGGGCCGGGCTGCCGCCCGCCGAGCTGCTGGCACGGTGGCGCGAGGGCCGGGCCCGACTGGGCGCGGCGTTGCGGGCGGCGGTGCCCGGTGCCCGATTTCCCTGGTACGGGCCGCCCATGTCGGCCGCGTCCGTGGCCACCGGGCGGCTCATGGAGACGTGGGCGCACGGGCAGGACGTCGCGGACGCGTCGGGTGTGGTGCGCGCACCCTCGGACCGGCTTCGGCATGTGGTGCGCATCGGGGTGCGGGCACGGGACTTCGCGTTCGGGGTGCGGGGGCTGCCCGTGCCGGGGGAGGAGTTCCGGGTGGAGGTCACCGGCCCCTCCGGGCAGGTGTGGGCGTACGGCCCCGAGGACGCCGCCCAGCGGGTCACCGGGCCCGCCCTCGACTTCTGCCTGCTGGTCACCCAGCGCGCCCACCGCGCCGACCTCGCCGTACGCGCCGAGGGGCCGGACGCCGACCGCTGGCTGGACATCGCGCAGGCGTTCGCGGGCCCGCCCGGCGCCGGGCGCGCGCCACGGACGGGCGAGGGGGAGGCGGGGGCATGACACTGCGGATCGGCAACGCCTCGGGGTTCTACGGCGACCGTTTCGACGCGCTGCGCGAGATGCTCACCGGCGGGGAACTCGACGTCCTCACCGGTGACTACCTCGCCGAGCTGACCATGCTGATCCTGGGCCGGGACCGGCTGAAGGACCCCGACGCGGGGTACGCCCGGACCTTCCTGCGGCAACTGGAGGAGTGCCTGGGGCTCGCGCACGAGCGGGGCGTGCGGATCGTGACCAACGCGGGCGGGCTGAACCCCGCCGGGCTGGCCGAGCGGGTGCGGGAGCTGGCCGGGCGGCTCGGGCTGCCGGTGCGGGTGGCGCACGTCGAGGGCGACGATCTCACCGCCCGCCACCCGGGCAGCATCGCCGCCCACGCCTACCTCGGCGGCTTCGGGATCGCCGCGTGTCTGCGCGCGGGCGCGGACGTCGTCGTCACCGGGCGGGTCACCGACGCGTCCCTGGTCACCGGTCCGGCCGCGGCGCACTTCGGCTGGCGGCCGGGTGAGTACGACCGGCTCGCGGGTGCCGTCGTCGCCGGGCACGTGCTGGAGTGCGGCGCGCAGGCCACCGGCGGCAACTACGCCTTCTTCGCCGACCACGCCCTCGAACGCCTCAGGCGCCCCGGCTTCCCGCTCGCCGAGATCCAAGCCGACGGCAGTTGTGTCGTCACCAAGCACCCCGGCACCGGCGGTGTCGTGGATGTCGGCACGGTGACGGCCCAGCTCCTCTACGAGACCGGCGGCGCCCGCTACGCGGGTCCCGATGTCACCGCGCGGCTGGACACCGTGCGGCTGAGCCAGGACGGGCCGGACCGGGTGCGCGTCGACGGCGTGCGCGGGGAGGCGCCGCCGCCCACCCTCAAGGTGGGTCTCAACCGGCTGGGCGGCTTCCGCAACGAGGTCACCTTCGTCCTGACCGGCCTCGACATCGAACGCAAGGCCGTCCTCGTGCGGCGGCAGATGGACGACGCGCTCGCGGCGGCCGAGGTCCGGCCGGCCGAGGTCCGCTGGGATCTCGTGCGCACCGACAGGGCCGACGCCGACACCGAGGAGAGGGCGAGCGCCCTGCTCCGGCTCGTCGTACGGGACGGGGATCCGCAGGCGGTGGGGCGGGCGTTCAGCGGGGCCGCCGTGGAGCTGGCGCTCGCCGGATACCCCGGTTTCCACGTGCTCGCGCCTCCTGGGAAGGGCGTGCCCTACGGCGTCTTCGAGGCCGCGTACGTCCCCCAGGACACCGTCGGTCAGGTGGCCGTCCTCCACGACGGCCGGCGTGTTGCCGTGTCGCCGGCCCACGAGACGCGCGTGCCGGCGGACGTACCCGAGCCGCCGCTGCCGCAGCCGCTTGCCGCAGGTCCCACGCGCCGGGCGCCGCTCGGTCTGGTCGCCGGGGCCCGCAGCGGGGACAAGGGCGGGGACGCCAACGTGGGGGTGTGGGCGCGCACGGACGACGCCTGGCGGTGGCTCGCGCACGAGCTGACCGCCGACCGGTTCCGGGAGCTGATCCCCGAGAGCCGGCCGCTGCCCGTCACCCGGCACGTGCTGCCGCGTCTGCGCGCGCTGAACTTCGTCGTCGAGGGGATCCTCGGCGAGGGCGTCGCCGCCCAGCACCGCTTCGATCCGCAGGCCAAGGCCCTCGGGGAATGGCTGCGCTCCCGCCACCTGGACATTCCGGAGGCCCTCCTGTGACCGTCCTCTCCTCCTCCCTGGACATCGCGTCCGCCGATTACCGGGCCCATCGCGAGGCGATGCTCGGCAAGCTCGCCGGCCTTCGGGCCGAGCACGCCAAGGCGCTCGCGGGCGGCGGCCCGAAGTACGTCGAGCGGCACCGCCGGCGCGGCAAGCTGCTCGCCCGCGAGCGCATCGAGCTGCTGCTCGATGCGGACACGCCGTTCCTGGAGCTGTCGCCGCTGGCCGCGTGGGGCACCGAGTACACGGTCGGCGCATCGCTCGTCACCGGGATCGGGGTCGTCGAGGGCGTGGAGTGCCTGATCACCGCGAACGATCCGACCGTGCGTGGCGGGGCCAGCAATCCGTGGAGCCTGAAGAAGGCCTTGCGGGCCAACGACATCGCGCTCACCAACCGGCTGCCCTGCATCAGCCTGGTCGAGTCGGGCGGCGCCGACCTGCCCTCCCAGAAGGAGATCTTCATCCCCGGGGGCGCCGTCTTCCGTGACCTGACCCGGCTTTCGGCGGCCGGTATCCCCACTGTCGCCGTCGTCTTCGGCAACTCGACCGCCGGGGGCGCCTACGTCCCCGGCATGTCCGACCACGTGATCATGGTCAAGGAGCGCGCCAAGGTGTTCCTCGGCGGGCCGCCGCTGGTGAAGATGGCCACCGGCGAGGAGAGCGACGACGAGTCGCTGGGCGGCGCCGAGATGCACGCGCGCGTGTCGGGTCTCGCCGACCACTTCGCCGTCGACGAGCGGGACGCGCTCCGGCAGGCGCGTCGCGTCGTCGCCCGCCTCAACCACCGCAAGGCTCATCCCGATCCCCCCTTCGCAGAACCGCCTAAATACGACAACGAGGAGCTGCTCGGGATCGTTCCGGGCGATCTGAAGGTCCCCTTCGACCCGCGCGAGGTGATCGCCCGGATCGTCGACGCCTCCGACTTCGACGAGTTCAAACCGCTGTACGGGACGAGCCTGGTCACCGGCTGGGCGGCCCTGCACGGCTATCCGGTCGGCATCCTCGCCAACGCCCGGGGCGTGCTGTTCAGCGAGGAGTCGCAGAAGGCCGCCCAGTTCATCCAGCTCGCCGACCAGCGTGACATCCCGCTGCTGTTCCTGCACAACACCACCGGCTACATGGTGGGCCGCGAGTACGAGCAGGGCGGCATCATCAAGCACGGCGCCATGATGATCAACGCCGTCTCCAACTCCCGTGTCCCGCACCTGTCCGTGCTCATGGGGGCGTCCTACGGCGCCGGGCACTACGGCATGTGCGGGCGGGCCTACGACCCGCGCTTCCTGTTCGCCTGGCCCAGCGCCAAGTCGGCGGTGATGGGACCGCAGCAGCTCGCGGGCGTCCTGTCGATCGTGGCGCGGCAGTCGGCGGCGGCCAAGGGGCAGCCCTACGACGACGAGGCGGACGCGGCGCTGCGCGCGATGGTCGAGCAGCAGATCGAGTCCGAGTCGCTGCCGATGTTCCTGTCCGGGCGGCTGTACGACGACGGGGTCATCGACCCGCGCGACACCCGCACCGTGCTCGGCCTGTGCCTGTCGGCCGTCCACACCGCGCCCTACGAGGGCGCGCGCGGTGGCTTCGGCGTCTTCCGGATGTGAGGGACCCCGTGATTTCGAACCTGCTCGTCGCCAACCGGGGCGAGATCGCCTGCCGTGTCTTCCGCACCTGCCGTGAGCTGGGCATCGGCACGGTCGCCGTGCACTCGGACGCCGACGCGAACGCCCTCCACGCGCGCGTGGCCGACGCCGCCGTACGCCTGCCGGGGGACACGCCCGCCGAGACGTACCTGCGCGGCGACCTGATCGTGAAGGCCGCCGTCGCGGCGGGCGCGGACGCCGTGCACCCCGGCTACGGCTTCCTGTCGGAGAACGCCGGCTTCGCCCGTGCCGTCCTGGACGCGGGTCTGGTGTGGATCGGCCCGCCGCCCGGGGCGATCGAGGCGATGGCGTCCAAGACCCGCGCCAAGGAACTCATGGGCATCGCGCCCCTGGGGGACGTCACCGAGGCCGACCTGCCCGTCCTGGTGAAGGCGGCGGCGGGCGGCGGCGGGCGCGGGATGCGGGTCGTACGGCGTCTGGAGGACCTGGCGGCCGAACTGGCCGCCGCGCGCGCGGAGGCGGCGAGCGCGTTCGGTGACGGGGAGGTGTTCGTCGAGCCGTACCTGGAGAACGGCCGCCACGTCGAGGTGCAGGTCCTCGCCGACTCCCACGGCACCGTGTGGGCGCTCGGCACCCGGGACTGCTCGCTCCAGCGGCGCCACCAGAAGGTCGTGGAGGAGGCCCCCGCGCCCGGACTCCCGGCCGAGCTGGAGCGCGAGCTGTACGAGCTGGCCGTGCGCGCGGCGCGGGCCGTGGACTACGTCGGCGCCGGAACCGTCGAGTTCCTGGTGGCCGGCGGCCGGGCGCACTTCCTGGAGATGAACACCCGTCTCCAGGTCGAACACCCGGTGACCGAGGCCGTGTTCGGCATCGACCTCGTCGCCGAGCAGATCCGGGTCGCCGAGGGCCACGCACTGGCGAACGATCCACCACGCGCGCGTGGGCACGCGGTCGAGGCCCGCCTCTACGCCGAGGACCCGGCCCGCGAGTGGGCCCCGCAGACCGGCACCCTGCACCGCCTGGCCGTCCCGGACGGTGTCCGCCTGGACACCGGGTACACCGACGGCGACACCATCGGCGTCCACTACGACCCGATGCTCGCCAAGGCCGTCGCCCACGCCCCCACGCGCGCGGAGGCCGTCCGCAAGCTGGCCGGCGCGCTGGAGCGAGCCGCCGTCCACGGCCCGGTCACCAACCGGGACCTGCTCGTCCGCTCGCTGCGGCACGAGGAGTTCGCGGGCGCCCGTATGGACACCGGCTTCTACGACCGCCACCTCGCCACGCTGACCGAGCCCGCCCGCGATCCGTACGCGCCGCTGGCCGCCGCGCTCGCCGACGCCTGCGGCCGCTCCCGGTTCGGCGGCTGGCGCAACGTTCCCTCGCAGCCGCACGTCAAGCGGTACCTGATGGCCGGCGAGGAGCACGAAGCGCGCTACCGGCACACCCGCGCGGGGCTCGCCGCCGACGAGGACGGGGTGCGGGTCGTGCACGTGGAGGCATGCCGGGTCGTCCTGGAGGTGGACGGAGTGCGGCGCGGGTTCGAGGTCGCCCGCCACGGCGACCAGGTGCACGTGGGCGGCACCGTGCTGACCGCCCTGCCCCGCTTCCCCGACCCGGCCGCCGAGCGCGCCCCCGGGTCGCTGCTCGCGCCCATGCCCGGCACCGTCGTCCGCCTCGCCGACGGCCTTTCCGAGGGAGCCGCCGTACAGGCCGGTCAGCCCCTGCTGTGGCTGGAGGCGATGAAGATGGAACACAAGATCACCGCGCCCGTCACGGGGACGCTCGCCGTCCTGCACGCCGCGCCCGGCCACCGGGTGGAGGTCGGCGCCCTGCTCGCCGTCGTCGAGGAAACCGTCGTACAGGCACCCCAGGAGGATCAGTGAGCGTCATGCTGGAAACCGACGAGCACAAGGCCCTGCGCGCCGCGGTCGCCGCCCTCGGCAAGCGCTATGGCCGCCCCTACATCACCCGCACCGTCGCCGAGGGCCGCCACCCCACCGAACTGTGGGCGGAGGCCGGCAAGCTCGGTTACCTCGGCGTCAACCTGCCGCAGGCGTACGGCGGCGGAGGCGGCGGCGTCGCCGAACTGTCCATCGTGCTGGAGGAACTGGGCGCGGCCGGGGCGCCCCTGCTGATGCTCGTCGTCTCGCCCGCCATCTGCGGCACCGTCATCGCCCGCTTCGGCACCGAGGCCCAGAAGCGGACCTGGCTGCCGGGGCTCGCCGACGGAACCCGCACGATGGCCTTCGGCATCACCGAACCCGACGCCGGTTCCAACTCCCACCGCATCACCACCACCGCCCGCCGCGACGGCGGGGGGGACTGGCTGCTCACCGGCCGCAAGGTGTTCATCTCCGGCGTCGACATCGCGGACGCGGTCCTGATCGTCGGCCGCACCGAGGACGCCCGCACCGGACGCCTCAAGCCCTGCCTGTTCATCGTCCCGCCGGACGCCGAGGGCTTTCGGCGCCACCCCATCGACATGGAACTGAGCGCGGCCGAGAAGCAGTTCGAGCTGGTTCTGGACGACGTACGGCTGCCCGCCGACGCGCTCGTCGGCGACGAGGACGCCAGCCTGCTGCAACTGTTCGCCGGACTCAACCCCGAACGCATCATGACGGCCGCCTTCGCGATCGGCATGGGCCGCTACGCGCTGGAGCGGGCCCTGGAGTACGCGCGCGAACGCTCCGTGTGGAAGACGCCCATCGGCGCCCACCAGGCCATCGCCCACCCGCTCGCCCAGGCCCACATCGACCTCGAACTCGCCCGCCTCATGATGCAGAAGGCCGCCCACCTCTACGACGCCGGCGACGACATCGGCGCGGGGGAGGCCGCCAACATGGCCAAGTACGCGGCCGGGGAGGCCTGCGTGCGGGCCGTCGACCAGGCCGTGCACACCCTCGGCGGCAACGGCCTCACCCGCGAGTTCGGACTCGCCTCCCTGATCACGGCCGCCCGTGTGGCGCGTATCGCCCCGGTGAGCCGGGAGATGATCCTCAACTACGTCTCCCACCAGAGCCTGGGCCTGCCCAAGTCGTACTGAGCCGCACCGAGCCGCGACGACCCCGCGCCGGCGGGGCGAGGAGGAACCGTGTTCCGCAGCGAGTACGCAGACGTTCCCCCCGTTGAACTGCCCATCCACGACGCCGTGCTGGGGCACGCCGCCGACTTCGGCGACACGCCCGCCCTGGTCGACGGCACGGACGGCACCACCCTCACGTACGCGCAGGTGGACCGGCTCCACCGGCGGGTCGCCGCCGCGCTCGCCGAGGCCGGCGTGCGCAAGGGCGACGTCCTCGCCCTGCACAGCCCGAACACGATCGCCTTCCCGCTCGCCTTCTACGCGGCCACGCGCGCGGGTGCCACGGTCACCACCGTGCACCCGCTCGCCACACCCGAGGAGTTCGCCGGGCAACTGAGGGATTCGGCGGCCCGCTGGGTCGTCACCGTCTCACCCCTGCTCGGCACGGCCCGCCGGGCCGCCGAACTCGCGGGCGGTGTCCGGGAGATCCTGGTCTGCGACAGCGTGCCGGGACACCGTTCGCTGCTCGACATGACGGCCTCCACCGCACCCGAACCGGCCGTCGCCGTCGACCCCGTGGCGGACGTCGCCGTACTGCCGTACTCCTCGGGCACCACCGGCACCCCCAAGGGCGTCATGCTCACCCACCGGCAGATCGCCACCAACCTCACCCAGCTCGAACCGGCGATCTCCGTCGGCCCCGGCGACCGCGTCCTCGCCGTCCTGCCGTTCTTCCACATCTACGGGCTCACCGCCCTGATGAACGCGCCGCTGCGCAACGGTGCCACCGTCGTCGTCCTGCCCCGCTTCGAGCTGGACACCTTCCTCGCCGCAGTCCAGGACCACCGCATCGGCATCCTGTACGTCGCCCCGCCGATCGTGCTCGCCCTCGCCAAGCACCCGGTGGTCGACCGGTACGACCTGTCGTCGCTGAAGTACGTCATCAGCGCGGCGGCGCCCCTGGACGCGGACCTGGCGCGGGCCTGCTCCCGGCGCCTGGGCCTGCCGCCGGTCGGCCAGGCCTACGGCATGACGGAACTGTCCCCCGGCACCCACGTCGTCCCGCCCGCCGCCCTGCACGACGCGCCCCCCGGCACCGTCGGCAAGCTCATCGCGGGCACCGAGATGCGGATCGTCTCCCTCGACGGCACCGGCACGGACGCCGGCGAGGATCTCGGCCCCGGCGAGGCGGGCGAGATCCTCATCCGCGGCCCCCAGGTCATGAAGGGCTACCTGGGGCGCCCCGACGCCACCGCCGCCCTGATCGACGCCGACGGCTGGCTGCACACCGGGGACGTCGGACACGTGGACGGCGACGGCTGGCTGTTCGTCGTCGACCGGGTCAAGGAACTGATCAAGTACAAGGGTTTCCAGGTGGCCCCCGCCGAGCTGGAGGCCCTGCTGCTCACCCACCCGGACATCGCGGACGCCGCCGTCATCGGCGCGCGCGACGGCGACGGCAACGAGGTACCGCACGCCCACGTGGTGCGCCGGCCGTCCGCGAGCGGCCTCGCCGAAGGGGAGGTCATGGCGTACGTCGCCGAGCGCGTCGCCCCCTACAAGCGCGTCCGTCGCGTCACCTTCATCGACACCGTGCCGCGGGCCGCCTCCGGCAAGATCCTGCGGCGACAGCTCAGGGAACACCCATGACCACCGACGCCCCCCTCATCGGCCGCACCCGCGCGCGCGGCATCGAGACCCTCAGCCTCGACTCCCCGGACACCCGCAACGCCCTGTCCGCGGCCCTCGTCGCCGAACTCGCCGACGCGCTCGCCGACTGCGGTGAGGACCCCGGCGTACGCGCCGTCGTCCTCACCCACACCGGAACCACCTTCTGCGCCGGCGCCGACCTGCGCGACCCTCCCCGCCCGGACGCCCTGGTCGCCCTGTTGCGCCGGCTCGTCGAACTGCCCAAACCGGTGCTCGCCCGGATCAGCGGGCACGTGCGCGCGGGCGGCCTCGGACTGCTCGCGGCCTGTGACATCTCGGCCGCCGCCACCACGGCCACCTTCGCCTTCACCGAGGTACGCATCGGCGTCGCGCCCGCCGTGATCTCGCTGACGGTGCTGCCGCGCGCCGATCCGCGCGCCCTGGCCCGCCACTACCTCACCGGCGAACGCTTCGACGCGGCCGAGGCGGTGCGGACCGGCCTGCTCACGGCGGCGGGCGACGACGTGGACGCCGTACTGGAACCCGTCCTGGACGGCCTGCGCAGATCCTCGCCGCAGGCCCTGGCCGAGACGAAACGGCTGCTCACGGCTAAGGTGCTGGAGACCTTCGACCGGGACGCGGCCGGCCTGACCGCGCTCTCGGCCCGGCTGTTCGCCTCCGCCCAGGCCAGGGAGGGGATGACGGCCTTCCTCGAACGACGGGACGCCGCATGGGTGCTGTGAGACGGGCGGTGAGCACGCCATGGGCGTGACCGCGGCGGACCGCGCACCCAAACAGGACCGCAGCCGGGCCACCCGGCAACGGCTCCTCCAGGCGGCCGTCGCGTGCCTCGCCGAACGCGGCTGGGCCGGCTCCACGGTCTCCGTCGTCGCCGAACGCGCCGGTGTCTCCCGCGGCGCGGCCCAGCACCACTTCCCCACCCGCGAGGACCTGTTCACCGCCGCCGTCGAGTACGTCGCCGAGGAACGCTCCACCGCCCTGCGCGCCCTCTTCCCCGAGGGCGCGCAGGGCGACCGGCGCGCGGTCGTGCACGCCCTCGTCGACCTCTACACCGGCCCCCTCTTCCGCGCCGCCCTCCACCTGTGGGTCGCCGCCTCCAACGAGGACCAGCTCGGCGGGCGCGTCACCGAACTGGAGGCCCGCGTCGGCCGCGAGACCCACCGCATCGCCGTGGACCTGCTCGGCGCCGACGAGAGCCGCCCCGGCACCCGCGAGACCGTGCAGGGCTTCCTGGACATGGCCCGCGGCCTCGGCCTGGCAAACCTCCTCACCGACGACGCGGCCCGCCGCGACCGCGTCGTCGCCCAGTGGGCGGTCGTCCTCGACGAGGCGCTCGGCTGAGGGGCGGGGACGGCCGCGTCACCTCTGGGTGCGCGACGGCGTCTCAGTGCGCGATGGCGTCGTACCCCGTCACCTCGCGCGGGCTGCGCGGGCCGGGACCGACGTAGCGGGCGGAGGGGCGCACCAGGCGGCCGGTCCGCTTCTGCTCCAGGATGTGCGCCGACCAGCCCGCCGTACGGGCGCACGTGAACATCGACGTGAACATGTGCGCCGGCACCTCGGCGAAGTCCAGCATGATCGCCGCCCAGAACTCCACGTTGGTGGCCAGCACCCGGTCCGGGCGGCGGTTGTGCAGCTCCTCCAGCGCGGCCTTCTCCAGCGCCTCGGCGACCTCGTAGCGCGGCGCGCCCAGCTCCCGGGCGGTGCGGCGCAGCACCCGCGCGCGCGGGTCCTCGGCCCGGTACACCCGGTGGCCGAAGCCCATCAGCCGCTCACCGCGGTCCAGCGCGCGCTTCACATACCCGGCCGCGTCCCCGGTCCGCTCGATCTCCTCGATCATCCCGAGCACCCGGGACGGGGCGCCGCCGTGCAGCGGGCCGGACATCGCGCCCACCGCGCCCGACAGGGCGGCGGCCACGTCGGCGCCGGTGGAGGCGATGACGCGGGCGGTGAACGTGGAGGCGTTCATGCCGTGCTCGGCGGCGGAGGACCAGTAGGCGTCCACGGCCGCCACGTGCCGCGGGTCGGGCTCGCCCCGCCAGCGGATCATGAAGCGTTCGGTGATGGAGGCCGCCTTGTCGATCTCGCTCTGCGGCACCATCGGCAGGCCCTGCCCGCGCGCCGACTGGGCGACGTACGACAGCGCCATGACGGCCGCCCGCGCCAGGTCCTCACGGGCCTGCTCGGCGTCGATGTCCAGCAGCGGTTTCAGACCCCACACCGGCGCGAGCATGGCCAGCGCCGACTGCACGTCCACCCGGATGTCACCCGAGTGCACCGGGATGGGGAACGGCTCGGCGGGCGGCAGGCCGGGGTTGAAGGCGCCGTCGACGAGCAGCCCCCACACGTTGCCGAAGGAGACGTGACCGACGAGGTCCTCGATGTCGACGCCCCGGTACCGCAGGGCGCCGCCCTCCTTGTCGGGTTCGGCGATCTCCGTCTCGAACGCGACGACTCCCTCGAGTCCGGGTACGAAGTCGGACATCAGGCGGCTCCTCGTGGTCTGTGCGACAGATGGTGCGACGGAGACGACGACCAGGTGTCGGAGGTCGGAAGTGGGGCGCCGTACGGATCCGCGGTCGCGCAGGTGATGACTCGCGGTCCGAGGGCGGTCATCCCTGTCATGCCCCGTGCGGTCCGCGGTCACCCCACCGGGTCGGCAACAGCACGATATCCCTGAGTGCCACCTTTGGGGAGAGTGTGCGGCACTCAGTGCCACTCAGTGACGAAGGACACTTCGCCGGTGCCGGTCACCCATACGGCAAGATGACCGCGTGACCGACCGAGAAGCCGGAGAAACCGCGCCGTTCGACCTCGCCTCCATGCGCAAGCACTACCGCGCCGAGGGCCTGACCGAGGCCGGCCTGGCCGACACGCCCGTGGCGCAGTTCGCCCGCTGGTTCCAGCAGGCCGCGGCCGAAGGGCACCTCTTCGAGCCCAACGCCATGATCGTCTCCACGGCGGACGCCGAGGGCCGCCCCAGCTCCCGCACGGTCCTGCTCAAGGGCTTCGACGAACAGGGCTTCGTCTTCTACACCAACTACGACTCCCGCAAGGCCCGCGACCTCGCCGCCAACCCCTACGTCTCCCTGCTGTTCCCCTGGCACCCCATGGCCCGGCAGGTCATCGTCCAGGGCATCGCCCGCCGCACCGGCCGCGACGAGACCGCCGCCTACTTCCGCACCCGCCCGCACGGCTCCCAGCTCGGTGCCTGGGCCAGCGCCCAGTCCACGGTCATCGCCACCCGCGGCGCCCTCGACGCCTCCTACGCCGAACTGGCCGACCGCTACCCGGAAGGTGAACAGGTCCCCGTCCCGCCCCACTGGGGCGGCTTCCGCGTCGCCCCGCAGACAGTCGAGTTCTGGCAGGGCCGCGAGAACCGCCTCCACGACCGCCTGCGCTACGTGGCCGAGGCGGACGGCGGGTGGCGCGTGGAGCGGCTGAGCCCCTGATGCCGGGGTCGTGAGCCCTGAGCCCCCGGCCCCTGAGCCCTGGCCCTGAGCCCTGAGTTCTGAGTTCTGAGGTCCTGGGCCCTTGAGACCCGGGCCCCTGAGCGCTGCGGCGTGCGTCTTCGGGCGGCTGTGTTCCTGGACTCCTGAGCGGCCGATCCGCCACGCCCCGGGGCCCGGTGGGCCCGCGACGCGCGCGGCGGTGCCGTATTGACACGGCTGTGGTTTAGACCTCACCGTGATCCGCGACACGCAGCCACCCCGAAGGGACGGACCTCGCATGAGCGACCGCACGCTGGCCGGCCAGTACTTCGACGCCGCCATCGGCCTCCTCCAGCGGGTCCGCGACGAGGAGGCCGACGCCATCGCGGCCGCCGGAGGCCTCCTCGCCGACACGGTGGCCGCCGGCGGACGCCTGTTCGCCTTCGGAGCCGGCCACTCCTCCCTCGCCGCCCAGGACCTCGTCTACCGCGCCGGCGGTCTCGCCCTGGTCAACCTGCTGACCGTGCCCGGCGCCGTCGGCGTCGACGTCGTGCCCGCCACGCTCGGCTCCGCCCTCGAACGCGTCGACGGCCTCGCCGCCGCCGTCCTCGACACCTCGCCGCTGCGCGCGGGCGACACCCTGGTCGTCGTCTCGCTGTCCGGCCGCAACGCCCTCCCCGTCGAGATGGCGATGAACGCCCGCGCGCGCGGCGTGCGTGTCATCGGCGTCACCTCGGTCGCCTACGCCACCGAGACCAGCTCACGGCACGCCTCCGGCACCTTCCTGAAGGACCACTGCGACCTCGTCCTCGACTCCAAGATCGCCGTCGGCGACGCCGAACTCACCCTCGACACCGTCCCGGCACCCTTCGCCCCGGCCTCCACCGTCGTCACCTCCGCCCTCCTCCAGGCGGTCGTCGCCACCGCCGCCGGTGTCCTCGCCGACCGCGGCATCGAACCCCCGCTGCTGCGCTCCGGCAACGTCGACGGCGGCCACGAATGGAACGGACGGATCTTCGAGCGGTACGCGGACCGCATCTTCTACCGGCGCTGAGCACGGTGGCCCGCGCCGTCAGGCCGGCGGCGCCGGGGCCGAATGCGGTTGACCGCGCGCGGGAGGTACGGTTCGCTGCCCCCGTGCCCGATGTTGATCTCCGTATCGAACCCGTGTCCGGTGAAAGCACGCTTCGTGACTGGCGGCACGTCCACAACGTGATCGTGCCGCCCGCCGCCATGACCCTCGACGAGGTACGCGGGCGAGCGGGCTGCAACCGCCTGGAGAACGCCTACCGCGGCGACACCCTCGTGGGCTGCTCCACCGTGCGCCCGCCCACGGGCGACGACGCCGTCGCCACCGTCATCGCGCGCGTGCTCCCCGCCCACCGGCGCACCGGCATCGGCACCGCGCTCTACGAGAACGGCCTGGCACACGCGCGCGTGCTCGGCGCCCGGAGCATCGAGACCGTCGTCCTGGCGGCCGACGAGGACGGCGTGCGCTTCGCCGCCGCCCACGGCTTCACCGAGACCGAACGGTACGTGCTGCCCGGCGAGACCGACGAATGGCTGACCCTGCGGCTGACGGCCGCCCCGACGCCGTAGCCGCGGACGCCGCGCACAGAGGTCCCGGACGATTCCCGGACGCCTCCCGAACATCTCCGCGTACAACGATTCCTCCCAATCTTGGGGAACTCGATGTGTGCTGCATCACGTTCAAGTTGAATGATGGCCAGTGAGTGAACCGACGCGCCGTACGTGCGGACGCAGCCTGCAGGGGGTTCAGGTGAGTGCTTCCCGGCGTAGAGGAACCACCGACGAGCTGGGGCCGGACGAGCCCGAGCGCCGCCGGGACGGTCCCGGGGGACAGCACGTCCCCGACGGGCCCGACGGCTCCGACCTGCTCGCCGCCCTGCTCGACGGCATGGACGCGGCCCTGTGCGCCTTCGACGCGGCCGGCGTCGTCACCCACTGGAACCGCGAGGCCGAACGCATCCTCGGCTGGAGCGCCGCCGAAGCCGTCGGACGGCACGGCTTCGCCGGATGGGCCGTGCGCAGCGCGGACGCCGAGGAGGTCGAACGGCGGCTCATGGCCGCCATGCACGCCCCCGGACGGCAGGTCCACGAGTTCGCCCTGGTCACCAAGGACGGCGGGCGCGTCCTGGTGCGCACCCAGTCCGCCGCCGTCCGCGGACCCGACGGCACGCCCGCGGGCCTGTACTGCGCCTTCAGCGAGGTGCACGCGCAGATCGACCTGGAACGGTCCATCGCGCTGAGCGAGGCCCTCTTCGAGGACGCCTCCTGGGGCGTCGTCCTCATCGACGCCGACCTGCGCCCCGCCATCGTCAACGCGCACGCCGCCCACGCCCTCGGCACCGGCCGCACCGCCCCCCTCGGCCGCCCCCTGGGCGAACTCCTCTCCCAGGGCGTGGAGGAACTGGAGGGCGTACTCACCCACGTCCTGGCCGAGGGCGCACCGCCCGCGCCCGCCGAGATCTGGGTGGGCGTGCGCACCCCCGAGGGCGAGCGGCGGCGCTGCTGGCGCAGCGGCTTCGTACGGCTCGCCTCACCCCTCGCCGAGGAGCCCGTCCCCCTCGGCGTCGCCTGGCTCTTCGTCGACGTCACCGACTCCCGGCACACCGAGCAGGAGGCCTCCCTGCTGCGGTTCCGCACCAACCAGCTGCACCGCGCCGCCCGCGCCGCCGCCGAGTGCGACGACCCCCTGGAAGCCGCCACCGTCCACCTCGACTTCGCCCTCGCCGGCTTCGCCGACCACGCCCTGGTCGACCGGGTGCGGCCCCCCTCGGGCACCGGGGCGGGCACCCCGCCCGACGACGGCCCCGCGGCACCGGTACGCCTGGTCCGCGCCGCCGCCACCCCCACCACCGGCCAGGGCCCCAGCCTGCCCACCGGCGGCCCCGGCCTCCCCGTCCGCTACGCCGCCGGGCACCCTGCCCTGCAGTGCGTCGAACGGAACGGTTCGGTACGGGCCACCGTCGGACCCGCGCCGGCCGACCAGGCACGCGAATGGGCCCTGGCCCGGCAGTGGCCGGCGGACACCGTGCACGCCCTGTGCGCGGTACTGCGCAGCCGGGGCCGCACCCTGGGCGTCGTCACCTTCCTGCGCACCGCCGGCCGCGCCCCCTTCGAACGCACCGACGCGGCCCACGCCGAGGACGTCGCCGTACGCATCGCGACCGCCCTGGACCTGGCGGCACTGCTGGAGCCCGGGCGCCCGGGGAGGTGACGGGGCAGGCCACGCATTCGGTCCGGATGAAAAAACAGTTGAGCGGCGGCCGCGCGGTTCCTAGTGTGGGGCTCACACCGAAAGGAGGTGATCCGGAGAATGTATGAATCCCGGACGCGTGAGGTGGCTGCGGGCTAGCGGCCCGTCACCACATCCAGTGCGGTGCCGGACCAGCACGTGAGACGCGTGTGCGGCCGGCCCAATCCCAAGCAGTCACCCGACCCGCGAGCTGCCGGTACGTCCGGCCGGCTTCTCCGCCGTCAGGCGGAGGGACCCAGCTCGCGGGTCGTCTGCGTCCGCAAGGAACGCTGCGCCCGCCCGTGCCCGGCCCGGCGTTCGCGCGGAGCGCTCCGGTTGTCAGTGGTATGCGTCAGAATTGAGTCCAGGGCCAGCGCACGCGCCGCGGAGTCGCAGGGCTTCCGGCAGAGGTAATCGAGGGGCACGTATGTCCGGACTGATCGACACCACGGAGATGTATCTCCGCACCATCCTCGAGCTGGAGGAGGAAGGCGTCGTCCCCATGCGCGCCCGGATCGCGGAGCGCCTGGACCAGAGTGGGCCGACGGTGAGCCAGACGGTCGCGCGGATGGAGCGCGACGGCCTGGTCTCGGTGGCCGCGGACCGGCACCTGGAGCTGACGGACGAGGGCCGCAGGCTGGCCACGCGCGTGATGCGCAAGCACCGGCTGGCGGAGTGTCTGCTGGTCGACGTGATCGGCCTGGAGTGGGAGCAGGTGCACGCCGAGGCGTGCCGCTGGGAGCACGTGATGAGCGAGGCGGTGGAGCGGCGGGTGCTGGAGCTGCTGCGGCACCCGACCGAGTCGCCGTACGGCAACCCCATCCCGGGCCTGGAGGAGCTGGGCGAGAAGGACGGCGCGGACCCGTTCCTGGACGCGGGGCTGGTGTCGCTGGCCGAGCTGGACCCGGGGGCCGACGGGAAGACGGTCGTGGTGCGCCGGATCGGCGAGCCGATCCAGACGGACGCGCAGCTGATGTACACGCTGCGCCGGGCGGGTGTGCAGCCCGGTTCGGTGGTGAGCGTGACGGAGTCGGCGGGCGGGGTGCTGGTGGGCAGTGGCGGTGAGGCGGCGGAGCTGGAGGCGGAGGTCGCCTCGCACGTCTTCGTCGCCAAGCGCTGATCCGGTGGCGGACCCGGGGCGGCCGCCCGGTGGCTTGCGCCGCCGGTCTCCGGAGGCATATGACGCTCAGGGGTGGGGGAGGATGTGCCGCAGACAGGGGTAGGGCCCCGGCGCCGTGTGGCGCCGGGGCCTGTCCTCCCCTGTACGACCCGGAGCCCCGAGCTCTCAGGGTCGTCCCCCTCGGACCGCTTTTCCCCGAGTGGTCCGCCTCCCGTTGAAGATCTCCCCTCGGCGGCGGCGATCATTCCTTGTGGGGGGTCACTCGAACGAGGGGAGTTCGTGGCGCAAGCGGCTTTTTCGAATGAGCATTCGATAATCTGGCCAGCGGAACCGGCGGGTGGAACCGCGGCTTCCGGGAGCCGGGACAGAGCTGGGTCAGGGCTGGGTCAGAGGTAGGGGGTGCCGGACCACATGGCGCGACGCATCGATGTGACCGGGGCGGGCGGCGTACGGCTGGCCGCCTGGGAGTTCGCCGAACCCCCCAAGGGCCCGCCGTTCGTACCGGCCCAGAACGGGGCGCACCGGCACGACGTGCCGCAGCGACTGCCGGGGCCGCCCGATCCGAACGGTCCCGCGCAGGTCGCCCCGGCCGGGCGGAGCGGCGGGGTGCTCTTGCTCCACGGACTGATGGGCCGGGCCTCGCACTGGGCGCCGACGGCCCGCTGGCTCGCCGAGCGGCACCGGGCCGTCGCCCTCGACCAGCGGGGCCACGGCCAGAGCGAGAAGCCCCCGCCGGGCGCCCACACCCGCCAGGCCTACGTCGAGGACGCCGCGGCGGCCGTGGAGCAGCTCGGTCTCGGACCCGTCGTCCTCGTCGGTCACGCGATGGGGGCACTGACGGCCTGGCAGCTCGCCGCCCAGCGCCCCGACCTGGTGCGCGGGCTGGTCGTCTGCGACATGCGGGCCTCCGCGCTCGGCGCCTCCTCCCAGCGAGAGTGGGAGGACTGGTTCAAGACCTGGCCGACGCCCTTCGCCACGCTCGCCGACGTCCGCAAGTGGTTCGGCGAGGACGACCCGTGGGTGGAACGGCCGAATCCGGCCCGGGGCGCCTTCTACGCCGAGATCATGCACGAGTGCGCGGACGGCTGGCGTCCCGTGTTCGAGCCCGAACACATGCTCGCCTCCAGGGAGACGTGGGTCTACGACGCGCACTGGGAGGAGCTGGCCCAGGTGCGGTGCCCGGCCCTCGTCGTGCGCGGCCTCGACGGTGAGCTCGGCCGCGCCGAGGCGCAGGAGATGGTCCGTGTCCTGCCGCGCGGCGAGTACGCGGAGGTCGCCGACGCCGGCCACCTCATCCACTACGACCAGCCCGATGCCTGGCGGGCGGCCGTCATGCCCTTCCTGGAGGCGGTCCTCACCCCATGAGCGCGACACCCTCCGCGGTTCCCTTCGTGCCGTCGGCCGTCCAGGAGGAGTTCCTGAGGGCCTTCCACGCCGAGCACCCGGCGGTCACGGGCAACGCCCGCCACCCGGCCGCGCCCGCCCAGGTGCCTCGCGTCAGGGGGCGGACAAGCCCCGCATCAGACCCCTCAGGCGCGCGATGTCTGTCAGGCGAGCGAGCCGTCTCAGCCCTTGCTCACCGCGGTGAGGATTTCCGGGAGGTGGGTCGCGGTGCGGGGGGCGGAGAGGCGTAGGCCCAGGAGGGTGATCGTGGCGCCGTAGGCCGCGCCCACGGGCAGCAGGAGCCAGCCGAGGCCTTCGCCGGTCGTGCTGACGTTCGTCCAGATGGCCAGGGCGATGACGGGGGCGCACAACAGGGCCGCCCCGAGCATGCCGCCGAAGATGGCGATCCAGGCCAGGCCGGCCTGCCCGGGGGCGACGTTCTTGTAGCCCTCCTGCGGGATGGAGTACGGGAAATGCGCCGACGCCCACGCGCCCGTCGCCAGCATCGCGCCGAGCAGCGCGAGGGAGAGGCCGAGCACCTCGGGCAGCTGTGCCCAGTCGCCGACCAGCGCCGCCGTCAGCACGGTGACGAGGACGGCGTAGGGCAGGGTGACGGCCAGGAGGGCCAGGGCCCGGCCGCGCAGTTCCAGGTAGGCGTCGTGTGGGGAGGAGATCGTCAGCGCGACGATCCAGAACGCGGAGGTGTCCTGGCCGAACTGGTTGTACATCTGGACGCCGAGCATGCCGGCGGCGAAGCAGGCCAGGTAGACGGAGCCGGTGCCCTGGAGGGCGTTGAAGACGGGGACGATCAGGCCGATGGCCAGCGAGGTCACCCAGGACGCCTTCGTCTTCGGGTCGCGCAGGACGTAGCGCAGCGAGCGTTCCATCACGGTGCCGGTGCGGCCGGCCGGGAGCAGTCGGGGACGGCTGCCGTCGCGGGAGCGTTTGCGGGCGGTGGCGTCGGAGGCCTGGACGGTGGAGGAGTCGGGGGAGGTCATCAGCCGGGTCAGGCTGCGGGACCACAGGCCCAGCAGCGCGGCCAGCGCGACGGCGGTCAGGGCGAGCTGCGCCACGGCGACCGCGTACGAGCCCTCGCTCGCCGAGTTGATCGCGTCCACGGCCGACGCGGGCGGCACCCAGCGCAGCACGGAGGTCACCGGGTCGAGCTTGCCGAGCCCCGAGGACCCCAGGTGCTGCGCGCCGAAGTTGACCAGCTGGGCCCCGACCGCGACGACGAGTCCGCTGAGCACGGCCAGGTCGCGGCCCTTGCGGCTGGACAGCAGCCGCGTGTTGGCGGCGGCCACGGCCCGGGCGAGCGCCACGCACACCAGCAGCGCCAGGGCGACGCCGAGGACGGCGACGGCGTACGCCGCCGCGCCGTGCGCCACCGAGATCGCGCAGCCCACCAGCAGCAGTGCCGTGAACAGCGGTCCGATGCCGACCAGCGAGGCCGCGAGCAGTGCCCGCACGAGCGGCTGCGGACGCAGCGGCAGCATCACGAGGCGGGTCGGGTCCAGGGTCTCGTCGCCGCTGGGGAAGAACAGGGGCATCACCGCCCAGCCGAGGGCGAGCACGGCCGCGCTCGGCACGGCCACGGAGACGGCGTGCGCGTGGCCGCGCAGGAACGCGAACCCGAGCAGTTGGAAGGCGGCGAAGAGCAGCGCGAACACGGCCGAGGTGAGGTAGGCGGCGCGTCGGCCGCCGGACTGGCGCAGCCCGTTGCGCAGCAGGGACAGTTTCAACCGCACCAGAACGGGCGTGATGCCCTCCGGTGCGCGCCCCGCGTTCATCGCGTCCGCGTTCATCGGGTCCGTGCTCAGGGGGTTCGCGCTCCTGAGGTCTGCGCTCACGGGGTCCGGGCTCATCGGGTCCGCGTCCTTCGGGTCCGTGCTCATCGGGTGCCGCCGCCGAGCCAGTCGAGGTCGGAGCCGGCGTCGCGGCCCTGGGCGCCGACGAGTTCGAGGAAGGCCTGCTGGAGGGTGGGTGCCTCGCCGCGCACCTCGGCGAGCGGGCCCTGGGCGCGGATCCGGCCCGCGGCGAGTACGGCCACCCAGTCGCACAGGGACTCGACCAGTTCCATGACGTGCGAGGAGAACACGACAGTCGCGCCGGAGGCGGTGTACCGCTCCAGGACGCCCCGGATGGTCTGCGCGGACACCGGGTCGACGCCCTCGAACGGCTCGTCCAGGAAGAGCACTTCGGGGTTGTGCAGGAGCGCCGCGGCGAGTCCGATCTTCTTGCGCATGCCGGTCGAGTAGTCGACGACCAGCTTGTGCTGGGCGCCGGCCAGGTCGAGCACGTCGAGCAGCTGCGTAGCCCGGCGCTCCACCTCGGCGGCGGGCAGGCCGCGCAACCGGCCGGAGTACGAGAGCAGTTCGCGGCCCGACAGCCGTTCGAAGAGCCGCAGGCCCTCGGGCAGGACGCCGATCCGGGCCTTCACGGCGACCGGGTCGCGCCACACGTCGTGCCCGACGACCTCGACGCTGCCGGCGTCGGGCCGCAGCAGCCCGGTCACCATGGAGAGCGTGGTGGTCTTCCCCGCTCCGTTCGGCCCGACCAGCCCGATGAACCTGCCGGCCGGCAGTTCCAGATCGATCCCGGCCACGGCGACCTGTTGCCCGAACCGCTTCCACAGTCCCTGGATCCGTACGGCGCTGGTGTCCACCACTGCTGTGCTCCCTCCGTCAGGAAGAACCCTACGGGGGAGTGGCCGGGGCGCCCACGGGCGCCGTTGTACCGTGCCGTTCCGCCAAGTGCCCTCTTATGCGGCTATTTGTCCCTGCCGCACGCGTACGCCAGTGCCGACACCAGTTCCTCGGCGTCCGGCAGCCACCGGTTGGCGGCGGTGGGACGGCAGGCCCACTGCACGGCTCCCCGCGAGCCGTACCGGGTGGGAGGTGCGGCGATGTACGCGCCCTCACCGAGCGCGGCCAGGTCGAGGGAGCCCGGCGACCAGCCCAGCTTGCGCACGAGGTCGGGGAGTTTCGCGCACGCGCCGGGCAGTACGAGGAACTGCATCCGGCGCTCGGGGGTGAGGGTGACCGGTCCGAGGGTCAGCTCCCTCCGCTCCAGCCGGGCCAGCGCGAGGAACCCGGCGGTCTCGGGGACGCAGAGCGCGTCGAAGGAGCGGCCGGTGGGCAGCAGGATGGAGGCGGCCGGCTGCTTCTGCCACATCCTGCGCGCCACGGTGGCGCTGCCGGTGGCCTGGGTCGTCCAGTCGTCGCGCGCGGGGTGTGCGCCGGGCGCGGCACAGGCGGGGTCGGCGCAGGAGCAGCGCTGGGTGCCGTCGACGACTTCCAGCCAGGTGCCGGGGAACACGTCCCAGTGGCGCTCCTCGGCGTAGCGAACGGCGGTCTCCAGCAGCGAGTCTCCGCGCTGCTTGGGGATCTGGCCGGCAATCTGTGCGGCTTCGGTGCCCGGGATCGTCTCTTCCACGTTCCTCTCAACTTCCGTGCCCACCTGGAGTTACGGGCGGATGGCACCGGTCCGTGACGGGCCCGCGCGCGGGGAGGGGCACCCGGTCGGCGCCCGGGGCGCACGGGTGCATCCGCGGGGGCGCGCGGGAGGGGCACCGGGGGGTGCTGGGTAGGGCTGTGGGGGGACGTCCGCGTGGGTGCGGAAGGGCGTGGAGGCCTAGGGGGACGGGCTGTTGGAGGCCTGTGGAGGGAGGGCCGCAGGGGGAGGCCACGAGGGGGGATCCGCTGCACTTTCCGTTCCGGTACTCCGGCAATCTTCGCATGTCCCGCATTTTCGTCATGTCCGTGGGGCATTGATCTTCACGAACGGACAACTCCGCCGGAACACGGCGGGATCCGGTCGCGCAAGACACGTCAAAGTCGGTGCGTGGGCAGGGCACCGCAGCCACGCGAGCCGCCAGGAAGCAGGGGGTTTACGCCATGGCCGCCAGGCCTCTCGTCGCGCGGCAGCCGAACGAACGGCTGCAGGCGCTCATTCAGGAAGCGGGCTGTTCCAACGCCGGGCTGGCCCGCCGGGTCAACATGTGCGGCGTCGAGCACGGCCTCGACCTGCGGTACGACAAGACGTCCGTGGCGCGCTGGCTGCGCGGGCAGCAGCCGCGCGGGCGCGCCCCGGCGGTCATCGCCGAGGCGCTGGGCCGCAAACTGGGCCGTACGGTCACGATCGACGAGATCGGCATGGCCAACGGCAAGAACCTCGCCTCGGGCGTGGGCCTCCAGTTCTCGCCGACGGTCCTGGGGGCCATCGAGCAGGTCTGCGAGCTGTGGCGCAGTGACGTGGGCCGCCGGGACTTCCTGTCCGGTTCCTCGGTCGCCGCCTCGGCGCTGGTGGAGCCCAGCCGCGACTGGCTGATCACCGCGCCGGACGGGCAGGTCGCGCGCTCGGCCGGCCCGCGCGTGGGGCAGTGCGACGTGGCGGCCGTACGGGCCATGACGCGGGCGCTGGTCGACCTGGACCACAGCTACGGCAGTGGACACGTGCGCCCGGTGGTCGTGCACTACCTCAACAGCGTCGTCTCCGGGCTGCTGGCCGGGTCGTACCGGGAGGCGGTGGGCCGGGATCTCTTCGCCGCCGTGGCGCGGCTGACGGAACTGGCCGGCTACATGGCCGTGGACACCGGGCAACCGGGGCTCGCCCAGCGCTACTACATCCAGGCGCTGCGGCTGGCCCAGGCGGCCGGGGACCGCGGGTACGGCGGCTATGTGCTGGCCGCCTCCATGAGCCACCTCGCCGCCCAGCTCGGGAACCCGCGGGAGATCGCCCAGTTGGCGCGCGCGGCGCAGGAGGGGGCGCGCGGTCGTGTGACCCCGCGCGCGGAGGCGATGTTCCACGCGGCGGAGGCGCGCGGGCACGCGCTGCTGGCGGACGCGCGGGCGGCCCAGGTGTCGTGCGGGCGCGCGGTCGCCGCGCTGGAGCGGGCCGAGCCGGACACCGGGGACGACCCGGCCTGGATCGCGCACTTCGACGAGGCCTACCTCGCCGACGAGTTGGCGCACTGCCACCGCGATCTGGGGCAGGCGGAGGCGGCGGCGCGCCACGCGGAGCAGGCGCTGAGCGGGCATCCGGCCTCGCGGGCCAGGCGCCGCGCCATCGGGTACGTGCTCCTCGCCACGGCGCAGGTGCAGCAGCGGGAGGTCGAGCAGGCCTGCAACACCGGTCTGAAGGCGGTGGAGTTGCTGGAGACGCTGCGGTCCAACCGGGGTGCGGAGTACCTGGAGGACTTCCAGCAGCGCCTCGATCCGTACCGGGACGAGGCGGTGGTACGGGAGTTCGGCGCCCGGCTGGAGGTGCAGATGGCGGCGTGAGAGCGGCGCCGTGACCCATATAACAGCGTGCCGACCGCGGGTTTTGTTACTGGGGAGGCGGGGAAGGAGGTCGAGCCCTGTGCTGCGTAGCACCGGGCTCGGGGGACCCGGTAGCGTGAGCCGACGATTCCGCAAGTCCCCCATTCGTAGGAGTCCCGGTGACGCAGAGTGGACAGGGCGAGGAGCCCTCGGCGCGGCCCGCGCGCGAAGGCATCGTGCTGCCTTCCGACGGTGGGCAGCCCCTGCTGCCGGGCACGACGGGCGGACCGGGCGGACCGGGCGGACTGGCACCCGCGCAGCCCCCGGGGCAGGGCCCGGCCCAGGCTCCGGCCGGCGGCCAGTCCTGGGGCCAGCCGTGGGGCCCGGAGGCGGGGCAGGCGCCGCCGCAGCAGTCCGGGCAGGGCTGGCCGACGCCGCCCGCCCAGCACTGGGACTCCACCCAGCCCCACCCGCAGACTCCACCGGCCCAGTGGGACGCCCACGGCCAGACCGGCGGCCCCGGCGGGCACACCGGCGCGGGCCCGCTTCCCCCGGAGGGCGCCCCAGCGCCGGCCCACGGCACGCACGGCGGCGGCGCCCAGCCGCCGTACCAGCAGAACCAGGGGTTCCCGGGGGCGGACCAAGGGTTCCAGCAGCACCAGCCACACCAGCAGCACCAGCCGTATCAAGGTGCTCCCGGGCAGGCGGCGCCCCTGCCTCCGGCGGGTCCGGCCACCCCGTACGGCACTCCGCAGGCCCCCGGCGCCCCGCAGCACGGCGTCCCGCTGCCGCCCGCCGGTCCGGCCCCCTACGGCCTGCCGGCCGGGCAGGGCGGCGGCCCCGGCGCGCCCGGCGACGAGGGCGCGACCCAGTTCCTGCCCCCGGTCGCCCCCGCCCCGGTGAACGAGGGCGCCACCCAGTACCTGCCGCCCGTGGCCGCCGCACCGGCGGACGAGGGCGCGACGCAGTTCATACCGCCGGTCACAGCGGGCGCCATGCCCCCGGCGGCCGGCGACCCGTCGACCCGGTTCCTCGGGCACGTACCGCCAGACGGCGGCACGCCGGCGCCCGGCGCGCCCGGCACCGGCCCGGACGCCGAGGCCACCCAGTTCATTGCCCCGGTGGACGCCCGGACCGGCGGGGCGGCGCCCTACGGCGCGGTGCCCGGCGCCGAGGGCGGCCGGCAGACCCCGGCCGAGTTCGACAACCTCTTCCGCGACGGCGCGGGCGGCGGCGCCCCGGCCACGCAGCACCTCCCGCGTTTCCAGCAGCCGCACGACGGCAGGCCGGGTCCCGGCGCCCGCCCCGGGCCGGGCGTCCCGTCCGGTCAGTACGGTCAGCCCGGTCCTGGCGGCCCGGGCGGGACGCCGTACGCCGGGCAGGCGGAGGGCGGCGGGGACGGCGGCGGCCGGCGGACCCGGTCGCGGGTGCCGTTGATCGCGGCCGTCGGAGCCGGCATCGTCGTGCTCGGCGTCGGCGCCGGTGCGCTGCTCAGCGGTGGCGGCGGTGACAGCGGCGGGCACACCGACAAGACCGCCGGCGTCTCCGCGACCGCTCCCGCCACCGACGGTTCCGCCTCGGCCCCCGCCCCGGACCCGGCCCGGCAGCAGGCCGTCGCGCTGGACAAGCTGCTGGCCGACAGCGGCAGCAGCCGCGCCTCCGTGATCAAGGCGGTGGCCGACGTCAAGGGGTGCGACAACCTCGGCCAGGCCGCCGCCGACCTGCGCGGCGCTGCCAAGCAGCGGGGTTCGCTGGTGACGCGGCTGGGGTCGCTGCCCGTGGACAAGCTGCCCGACCACGCGGCGCTGACCAGCGCGCTCACCAGCGCCTGGAAGGCGTCCCAGTCGGCCGACCAGCACTACGCGGCCTGGGCCGACCAGGCGCACGGCAAGAAGGGGTGCGACAAGGGCCACGCCCGTAACACCAGCCACGCCCAGGCCGGCAACCGCCAGAGCGGGGTGGCCAGCGCGCAGAAGAACAAGGCCGCGCGGCTGTGGAACGCCATCGCGAAGAAGTACGGCCTGACGGAACGCCAGCCGACCCAGCTCTGAGCCCGGACCGAGGCGGTTCCGTCCCTGCCGCGATGCTCCCCGCGCCGCGATGCTCCCCGCGCCGCGGTGCACCCCGCGCCCCAGTGCACCCCGTGCCCCGGTTCGGCCCGTGGCGGGGGCTCCCGTCCGTGGCAGGGACTCAGGGGCTCCGGCCCGTGCCGCGGCTCACTCCGTGTCGGCGGCCTGGAGCGACGCCGTCACGTCGACGAAGCCGTGGGTGGCCGACACCAGGCGGCCCTGGCGGACGACCTGGAGCGTCACGTCGGCGTTGGCCAGGCGGGCGAAGCCGGTGGAGGCGAAGGGGCCCGACAGGGGCCACCGCAGCCGCGGGGTCAGGCCGCCCGTTTCGACGGCCAGACCGGAGTCGAGGGTGCGCCGTACGGTGTCGGCGTTCACCGGCCCGGAGCCGATCTTCTCCAGGACGGCCCGCAGGACGGTGTAGGCGATCCACGTGGTCTGCACCCCGGCGTCCGTGGGATCCACGCGGTTGTCGCCGAAGGCCTGCTCGTTGATCACCTTCTTCATCGCGTCCCAGCGCGGATCGTCCGCCACCGGGTACCAGCCGGTGATGGACGCCCCTTCGTACGGCCCCGACCGCCCGCCGCTCGCGTCGATCACGGTCTGGTCGACGCTGCCGAGCACGGCGGCGGTGCGCACCGCCGGGTACTTCTGCCGGGCCCGGCGGAAGGAGTCCATGAAGATGTTGGTGCGCTCCCCCAGGGCCGGGATCACGCAGCCCTTCTTCCCCGGTACCGAGGCCGCCCGTGCCAGTGCCGTGGCCGCCTGCCCGGTGTACGCGGTGGCGTCGTCGGCGGCGAGCAGGTCGTGGGCCGGGGCGTGGCCGCCGGCCTCGAGCCCCGCGTCGAGCAGGCCGGGCAGTTCGTCGCCCGCGATGCTGTCGGGCCGCACGAGGGCGACCGGGCCGCAGCGCGCGGCGAGTTCCCGGCCGAGTCCGGCCAGCAGGGCGGGCTGCCCGCCGTTGACGGGGTAGGACAGGGCACGGGTGAACTCGGCGGTGGTGACGCCGTATCCGCCGATGTAGGGGATGCCGGCGCTCTCCAGCGGAGGGAAGAAGGAGTCGCTGTACTGGCTGTACGAGCCGACGACGGCGGCGACGCCCTCCTTGACGGCGAGCCGGGCGCACTTCGCCGCGGCCACGCTGTCGTTGCTCTCGTTGCAGGTCACGACCTTGAGCTTGTGCCCGGCGATGCCGCCCGCCGCGTTGACCCAGCGGGCGTAGGCGCGGGCCAGGGCGGGCATGCCGGGCTTGTTGGTCGCCGGGGTGGCATCCGGCGCCCAGGTCATCACGGTGACGGTGTCGTTCCCGGAGCCCCCCGTGGCACCGGGAACGACACCGCATCCGGCGGACAGCGACGCGCACGCCGCCAGCGCGCCCGCGGTCAGCAGGCGCCTTCCTCTTCCGGCGGCCCGTGCGGGGGCGGGGAGGAGTGCGGTGCGCCTGTGTCGCCTGCCGGTCATGTTCCGCACGATTCCGGCACATCGCCAACCCCGGAGTGACTCGTGGTCGACAATGGGTGACGTACGGGTGAATTGCGGGGGGCGGCGGGGACGCCGGTAAGGAGAACGTACGATCGATGACCGTGCAAGGTTCGGAGAACTCTTCCCGTCGCGGCCGTCGCTCCTCCACCATGGGCGGCATGCCACTCAACGACATGCCGTGGTGGCGCTGGCGCAGCAATGTGCGCTCCGCGCTGCACATGCTCTCCGACCCGGTGTTCCAGCGGGACGTCTGGCTGGCGGGGGTCGAGGGGTACGGCGACGTGACCGACGCCGTCTACCGCCTGGTCGAGGACACCTGGCTGGACAACTGGTCCGCCGAGAAGTACGTCGGCACCATCTTCCGGGACTCGCAGGAGGCGGCACTCGTCGACACGGCCGTGCTGCGGGTGCTGCGGATCATGCACCAGGTAGGTCCGGACGCCCCGGTGGCCGCGTACCTCGACCACCACGGCTGGCCCGAGGCGGTGCGGGCGGCGCGCGACGCGCACCTGCGCCTGGCGGCCGGCGACGGCGACGACCCGCAGGCCGCGCCGCGCAGCCTGGAGGCGCTGCGCCTCATGACCCACGCCGCGTAGGGGAGCGGCGTCCGCGCGTCGCGCGGCCGTCCCGCCGTGCCGTCGCGCCCGTCCCGTCCTGCGGACGGGCGTCCGCGGCGGGCCGCCCGTGTGGGAACCTGTCCTGCATGACTGAGCAGTCCCCCCGATCCGAGGCGGCCCCGGCCGACCAGTACGTCCTGACTCTTTCCTGCCCGGACAAAAAGGGCATCGTGCACGCCGTGTCGAGCTATCTGTTCATGACCGGCTGCAACATCGTGGACAGCCAGCAGTTCGGCGACCAGGACACGGGACTGTTCTTCATGCGCGTCCACTTCTCCGCCGAGTCCCCGGTGACCGTGGACAAGCTGCGCGCCAGCTTCGCCGCGGTCGGCGACTCCTTCGGCATGGACTGGCAGCTCCACCGGGCCGAGACGAAGATGCGGATCGTCCTGATGGTCAGCAAGTACGGGCACTGCCTGAACGACCTGCTCTTCCGCGCGCGGATCGGCGCGCTGCCGGTGGACATCGCGGCGGTGGTGTCCAACCACACGGACTTCGCCGAGCTGGTGGGCTCGTACAACGTCCCGTTCCACCACCTCCCGGTGACCCGGGACACCAAGGCCGAGGCCGAGGCGCGGCTGCTGGAGATCGTGCGCGAGGAGAACGTCGAACTGGTCGTCCTCGCCCGCTACATGCAGGTCCTCTCCGACGACCTGTGCAAGCAGCTCAGCGGCCGGATCATCAACATCCACCACTCCTTCCTGCCGAGCTTCAAGGGCGCCAAGCCGTACCACCAGGCGCACGCCCGGGGCGTGAAGCTGATCGGCGCGACGGCGCACTACGTCACCGCCGACCTGGACGAGGGCCCGATCATCGAGCAGGAGGTCGAGCGGGTCGGCCACGGCGTCGACCCGGACCAGCTCGTCGCGATCGGCCGGGACGTGGAGTGCCAGGCCCTCGCCCGCGCGGTGAAGTGGCACGCCGAGCACCGCATCCTGCTGAACGGCCGGCGCACGGTGGTCTTCGCCTGACCAGCGCTGTGCCCGGACAGGGTCGCCGGCGTCGCGTGCCGGTGAACGTTCCCGGTCGCGGCACCGGCACCCGACGTCGGGGCAGCCGCGTGCGGCCTCTCCCCCGGGGCGTCACATCCGGCTCAGGGACGCGGCCGCGTACAGCACGTCGCTGATCGCGTCGGGGTCGCCGACCCGGCCGGCCGCCGCCTCGCCCGGAGCGACGTGCCCGGCGGCCAGTCGGCAGAACTCCACCCCGTCCAGCGCCACGTGGGCCACCTGGTGCTCCGCGGAGCCCGCCGCGCCCGGCGCGTCGAGCGGGATCAGCCACTCGCCGCCGCCCCTGCCCTCGATCTCCAGCCGCAGGCTGCGCCCCGGTGCGCCCGCGGGGACGAGGTGCCGGGCGCGGGCGGGCGCCGCGAGACCCGCCCGGCGCCGCGTGGCCAGCGCGCCCGGCAGCAACCGGGCGGCGAGGTCGATCATCTCGTGCAGGTGCCGCGGGGCGGGCGGGTCGTAGGGGTAGTCCACCGCTTCCGCGATGTCCTCCGCGTGCACCCAGCACTCGAAGGCCCGGTCGAGCAGCGCGTCCCGCAGCGGCAGCGCGAAGCCGCCGTAGGGCACCGGCGGCGGCCCCCAGGCCCCGGTGGCGGCACCGGCCGCACGGGCGGCCCCCGCCATGGCGGTCGTCCCCGCCCCGCCGGCGGCCACGGCGGCGCCTGCCGCCCCGGTGGCACCGGTCGCCCCCGCGCCGGCGGACGCCCCGGCAGCCGCGGCCCCCGCCGTACGTGCTCCGCCGTCCCCTCCGGTGAGGGACACCGTCCGTACGATCGCGTGCGTCTGGTCCCGCCACGGGCCGCGTACGGAGCGGGTCGGCGGGAAGGGCGAGGCCCGCCGGCGGGCCTCGGTGCGGGCCGCGGGTGTCGGGCCGGCCGCGGGCGCCTCGCCGAGCGGGTCCTCCAGACCGAGCGAGAGGGCGACGAGCCCGTCGACGCTCAGCAGGTGCGCGATGACCCCGGCGACCGTCGTACGGCGGCTCTCCGCCTGCCCGTCCTCGAACCACCGCAGCCGCACCGGCGCGTGCCACTCCGCGTCCCCGAAGTCCTGGAGCAGCGCGTCGAGCCGCGCGGTCTCCGTGTCGTAGGGCGCCGCCCAGCCGGGCACCGGGATCTGCGCGGGGCGCCGCTCCAGGCAGGCGTCCAGGACTCGGGTGCGCAGGCCCGGGTCCAGGTCGAGGCTGTCGGGCCGGTGCAGCAGGCCGACCGCGTCGCGCAGCCGCAGCGCCTCGTCCGCGCAGTCGCCGCACCCGCCCAGGTGCTCCTCGACTGCCGTCGCCTCCTCGGCGGAGCAGGCCGCCAGCGCCCAGGCTCCGAGGAGCGACTTCAGGACGTGATGCTCCAGCACGGTCCCGTCCTTCCGCTCTGTCGGTCCTCCCCGGGCGGGCGGCGGCTGTGCACCGGCCCAGGGCGCCCGCGCGCCGCTCATGCCGCGCCCCCGTACCCGGGCGGCGCGCCGAGGCCGCCGGCGTCGTGGGCGGTGGACAGCAGTTGCAGGCCGAGGCGGAGGCGCCGGCGGGCCTCGTCCTCGCCGACCCCGAGGTCGGCGGCGGTCTGGCGGTAGTCGCGCCGCTGGAAGTAGGCCAGTTCGAGGGCGGCGCGCAGCGGGGCCGGCATGGAGTGGACGATGTAGTCGGCGCGGGCGGCCACGGAGGCGCGGCGCACCTTGCGCTCCAGTTCCTCGGGTGAGCCCGGCCCGCCGTCGGCGAGGGCGGCGGCCCCGGTGGTGCGCAGGCGCTGCACGGCGAGCCGGTGGGTGAGCGTGGCCACCCAGGAGCGCAGCGGGCCCTGCGCGGGGTCGTAGGCGCCGGGGTGCTGCCAGACGTGGACGAAGACCTCGCGGGTGACGCTGTCGGCAGCCCGTTCGTCCCCGAGTACGCGGTGGGCGAGGTTGTGCACGAGCGAGGCGAACCGGTCGTACAGCTCGCCGAGGGCGGCCGCCTCCCCGCGCGCCAGCCGCTGCTGCATCCTGCGGTCCCAGTGGGGCGGTGCGTCCTTCTTCGCCATGCGGCCCCCTTCACGCCCGGCCGTGCCGTGCGGCTGCCCCGGCCGGTTCCTGGTCCAGCGTGTCTGTCCGGTCTCCTCGAATGTAGTCGGCACGTTCACCCGCGCACGCCCCTTTATGGTGATGTGCGCCCCCTGAAGAGCCCCAGGTGGTAGAGGGGCGCACGGATAGGCGATTACCCCATCGTTTTAGATCAAGTCTGATCGAACACGATGGAAGGTGACCGAAACAAGACCTGTGGAGGATCATGGTCGTTTGCAGCACGGTGTTTGGGGGAACGGCCGCTGGGCAGCCGCGCGGAAAGAAGCGTAGGAACTGCTTCCGTTTCCGGGCGGTTCCGGGGAAGATCCGGCGAGCGGAGGGCAGGCCGTGGCGTTGAACGTGACCGGCGACGAGCAGGGCGGGTGGAGCGTCCTGCGGGTCGCGGGCGAACTGGACCTCGTGACCTCGCCGATGCTGCGCCAGCGCATCCACGAGGTGGTGGCCGACGGCCGGCACGACCTCGTGCTGGACCTCTCGGACGTCTTCTTCTGTGACTCCAGCGGCGTCGGCGTGCTCATCGCCGCCCGCCGCCTGATCCGTTCCTGCCAGGGCCGGCTGCGGCTGATCCTGCCGGCCGGCGGCGCCGTCGAGGGGTCCCACGTCAACCGCGTGCTCGGCGCGCTCGGCGTCCGCCGCCTCTTCGACGTCTACCCCGATCTCGCGGCGGCCGTCGACGAGGAACCCCAGGAACCCCTGTCGGCCTGAGCACCCACAGCCCCCGCAACCCCGCCACCCCTGCGCCCCACGGCCCTGTTCCGGCTCCCGGAATTCACCCGGTCCTGGCACAACCGTGGCTTTCCCGTCCCCGGGCGGCCGCTCGCGTCGTACGCTCCCTGCCAATTGCACCCCCACACGTGAGGCGGCCCCAGAAGACATGGTCAGCAGCGAGTACGAGCGCAGGATCGCGGCCCGGTTCGCCACCTTCGACCAGGACGGCAACGGCTACATCGACCGCGGGGACTTCAGCGTGGCGGCCAAGGCGCTGCTCACCGAGTTCCACATCGCCGCCCGCTCCGACAAGGGCCAGGCCCTCTACGCCGGTGCGGAGGCCTTCTGGCAGGGCATGGCCGGGATCGCCGACCGCGACGGCGACCAGCGCATCACCCGGCAGGAGTTCGTGACCGGCGCGGTCAAGCGGCTGCGCGACAACCCGGGCCGGTTCGCGGAGATCGCCCGCCCCTTCCTGCACGCGGCCCTGGCCGTCGCGGACGCCGACGGCGACGGCGCCGCGACCGTCGAGGACACCGTGCGGGTGCTGAGGGTGCTCGGGGTGCCCGAGGAGGTCGCGCGGGCGACCGCCGCCGCGCTCGACACCGATGCCGACGGCCGGGTGGGCGAAGAGGAGATCGTGCCCGCCTTCGCCCGCTACTTCACCGTCCCCGAGTAACGGCGGCCCGGGGCCCCGCCCCGGCCCTCCCCTCACGCGCGCCCGGTCGTACGGCCGAACCGGCGCCGCCCGCCGCGCGCGTGTGCGAGGAGCCGGGGCAACACGCCCGGCCGTGCGAGGAGTTCGGGCGGCCCGCGGCCGGCGTGTTGGCGGTGCCGCACGGGTGCGCGGGCACGCGCGCCGGGGGCGGGCCCGGTCCCGGGC